>JBCCDL010000006.1:0-25593 GCA_039030815.1 Cyanobacteria bacterium P01_A01_bin.83
ATGAATACAGCAATTGTTACATCTCGGGTCAAATTAGACGATGCCACAATCGTGGGGTTCGGATTAATTCCCACTGCCAACACTCCAAGATATTGACCTTCATGCCTTAGCGGCACAAAAACATCTGTTACCTGACCATTTGGCGTTTGGTGTTGACGTACAAAAGGTAAATCGCTGTTTTGAACGTAATCATCGGGTAATGTAATCTGACGTTTGATGGTGAGGTCGTTTTGAATTTCCGCTTGAGAGTAAGGAATGCCAAAAAAGATATTGCCTGCACGATCTGCATATATCAAATAACGAATGCTGGAGGTGCTGCGATAAAAGCGGGTGGAAAAATCAGCCAAAGCAGACATATCACCCTCTGCTACCAAGGGGACGGCGTTGGAAGCAATCAGAATACTTAAGTCACTACCAAAGCGAGTGTCATTGATATTCGATTCTAGTTGGATCGTATTTACTGCCCAAAAAGTCAAACTACTCATAATCAGAGAAACAACCAAAGTAGCGGCAGCCATCAGTTTGGTCTGGAGGGTAAACTCCGACCACCATAGGGCAATAATCTCTCTAATTTTAGTAATAAAAGTAAACAAGGGATTTAGCAGTAATAATTAATATTAAGTTACTTGAATTATAGTTTACCAATTATGTACTGAAACATGGAGTTAATCTTATAATTTCTGACCATAGCTAGCTAATAGTAGTCATAAAGCTATTTGATTGTCAGTCTCATATATTTACTTCAGGATGACTCTAACTGTAATTATCGATATTGATGTCCTATATCGCGACGATAATACATGTCATCAAACTTAATCAAATCTACTGCATTATAGGCGATCGCAATTGCTTGTTCAAAATTACTACCTAAAGCGGTGACCCCCAAAACTCTACCACCGTCAGTAATCACTTTTTCTTGGTGTAATTTAGTTCCTGCATGAAAGATTAATGCTCCTCGCTGGCTAGCAGCGGTTAGACCAGAAATAGACTTTCCCTTGGCATAAGCATCAGGATAACCGCCAGATGCTGTGACGACACAGACGGCAGTTTCAGATTTCCATTGTAAAGGTGGTAGTGTATCTAGCTTCTGTTCGACACATGCCAATAAAACCTTATCTAGGGGGGTGTTTAGTAAGGGTAAAACTACCTGGGTTTCGGGATCACCAAAGCGACAGTTAAATTCAATTACTTTGGGTTCTCCTGAGGGGGTAATCATTAAGCCTGCATATAGCACCCCTTGATAGTCAATTCCTCTTTGGTTGAGGGCATCTAAGGTGGGCTTGAGAATCTCTTGTTCAATACGCTGCATCAATTGCTCAGTTACCAACCGAACAGGAGCATAAGCCCCCATGCCACCAGTGTTTTTTCCCGTGTCTCCCTCGCCGATCCGCTTATGATCTTGGGCAGGTACTAAAGGGCGGATCGTTTTGCCATCAGTCACCGCTAAGACAGATACTTCCGAACCCGCCAGAAATTCTTCGATGACCAGCTTTGGCGAATTATTTCCCAGTTCAGTTACCGCTGCGATCGCTTCTTCAATAGTAGTAGCGACAATGACCCCTTTCCCTGCCGCTAAACCATCGGCTTTGACCACAATGGGCGCACCAACGGCGCGAATATATTCTGTGGCGGCACTCACATCAGTAAAAGTTTTAGCAGTGGCAGTAGGAATATTCGCCACGCTCATAATTTCTTTAGCCCAAGACTTACTCGACTCAATTTGCGCTCCTGCTTTAGTCGGACCAAAAGTAGGAATATTATGCGATCGCAGATAGTCAACAATGCCCAAAGACAAAGGAACTTCTGGTCCAACTACCACTAAAGAAACTTGGTTTTTAGTTACTGCTTTAGCAATACCAGAAAAGTCAGTCACTTCTAGAGGCAAATTGCGGCAGTTTTCCATAGTTGCGGTACCGCCATTACCTGGAGTACAAATCACTTCTTCAATATTAGGAGATTGTAATAAAGTCCAAGCTAGAGTATGCTCCCTACCACCGTTACCGACTACCAATGCTTTCATAATTTATGATAACTACTTTTTCCAGGTTGTCATTATCCCATAAGTACTTCAGACAAATTATTAATTTATTAATTATTGAATATTAAAGTATCAAGTACAATCTCTCTCTCAATCCTATCTGAGGTTATGAAAAATATTAATCTTAAATGTTCTTCGTCATCAGTCTTTCGTCATTAGTTGTTTTCATGAATGATTGATGACTACTATAGCAATGCTTTATCTTTTTTTTAAAAGCAGTAATTACATAATAAGTAAGTGGAAAAAATTAATTATAAGATGATTTTTTAAGGTAGTAGCAATATAGAAGTATGAAGGCAATCATAGATTTTATCAATTGATAATTGATAATTGATAAGTCGAGTTGTTAATCTCAATCTCTGTACGGGAAAAAAAAGAGAGGAAGAGACTGAAAAGTAGAGAGGCAAAGGGTTTGCGTTCAATCTTTACCGATTTAGATTTAAAACAGCCTGAGTTTCTTCAATCCTTAAAGTTTTTGTCCTGTACTTAGGAAAATTTTACCCAAAGCAGCATGGAAGATATTCAAGCAAAGCAGCATGGAAGATATTCAAGCAAAGCATATATCGGGATGCAAACAAAATAGTAATTCAGATGATGAACCCAGCTTAGTTAGGGTTGATACAAACAAAGATTAAAATGAACACAGAAAATAGTAGTTTTTGGTATAAATTAGATAAGCTTGTAGCGGATTGCAGTTTACAAATTGACCGCCCAAAGGGAACTTCTCATCCACGATATAAATCATTTATTTATCCATATGACTATGGATATCTAGAAGGAAGCTTATCTGGAGACGGAGAAGGTATCGATGTTTGGGTAAAGGACTTTAGTAATAAAACTGTAACAGGGCTAATCTGTACTGTGGATTTAGAAAGGCGCGATACAGAAATTAAGATTCTTTTAGGTTTCACGCCCGAAATTTCTCAAGAAATTCTAAAGATTCATAATAATGGCTTTCAGTCGGCAATCTTGTTGTTAAGACCAAGTTGAGTATTCTAATAGAAATCATACCAACTGTTTGAGTGATTTATGGTGACATTTTATATTTTGCGATGCCTTCGGCGTACGCGGAGCGTAATCGCCGAAATATTTTATACTTAGAAATAATGAAGCAATCGTTTAGACGACCTTGAGGGACAGTTGAAAACGATAGTTAGAACTCTCGATAATGATTCAACAACTATGATTAACAGTCATGGAGAACTTTCTTTGAGTGGCAATATTTTAGCCATAATGCGTTGGGGTTCATACCATTATGGCTAAACTGCTCTTTTGCAAGTGTTTCGTCTAGATGATCATGCTACACCTGATCTGATAATAGAGCGCGAATATCCAGTCGAACGTGCTTGGGTACAAAACGGTTTTTTGGTGACTGTTGAACGCCATCTAGATCCTAATGTCAGACCTGTTAGGCACATTTAATTATTCAATCTCACTATTTCTATTTTATTCAACTCGCATTTTCTATCTGTCTCATTTGAGGCGATTACCCTGTGTTCTTTACCTTCAAATTACACTTTCGTTTTATGCTGGAATCTACGGAGAAAATTCCGTCATCTCATTAAGTGTGTAATCTTCAATGGACTCAGAAGTTAAAGGTAGATTTTTTTTGGTAGGTTGTCCCCGCTCTGGTACAACTTTACTTCAAAGTCTCATAGTTGCTCATAGCCAGGTTGCTTCCTTCCCCGAATCTAAGTTTTTCCAAAAAATAGTTGCATCTGGGTCTATTTATGAGAAATTCAATTTAGCTCCATTTACTGCTCGTAAAGTATTCCATACATTTTTAGCAGATACAAATAATTTAAAGTTTAAAAGATTATTACCCTTACAGGCGCTTTTCATACCTCAATATGCTAGTAGTTTTGTTACTGTACTTGATACTATAACTCTGGGACAACAAAAAAAATATTGGCTAGAAAAAACCCCCGAACATCTAAGAAGAATCAACGCGATTGAAAAACTAGTGCCAGAGGCAAAATTTATTCACATTATCCGTAATGGGATTGATGTGGTCGCTTCGCTGTATGAAATGACCCAAAAATATCCTCAAGTTTGGGGACAACCACGATCGCTCTTTCGCTATGTCAATCGTTGGTCAACTGATGTTTTGATTAGTAGTCATCATTCACATAAACCAAATCATTTTATAGTTAGATACGAAAATTTATTGACAGATCCCTTGAGGGTCTTAGCTAGAATTTGCGAATTTATGGATTTGCCATTTGAAGCCTCGATGCTAGAAAACAGAGTTAACGGTGTCAATAACTTGATTAGAACTAGAGAACATTGGAAGCAGTCAGTCAACGAAAATTTGAGACAACCAAACCGTGATAAATTCTCTCGAATTTTTAATTCTAGTCAACAAGAATACATTCTGACTTTAATTCAAGAAGCCAATCTAGATTTGGATAACTTGCCTCGAAGTAATGAGCAAAATATAGTCACTGATTGTCCTTGTCTAATCTAAGTTTTATTCTGAAGCAAATTTCCATGGCAAACACTCAGATCACGGTAGTTGTTCCCACCTTCAAACGGGGGGAGTATCTTATTCAAGCGATCGCTAGCATTGGTCAACAAACCTACCCTTACTTTGAATGTTTGATCGTCAACGACTATCCCCCAGATGCCGCAATCTTAGAGCAAAAAATCACTAGTCTTAATGACGATCGCTTTAAACTGATAAATCGCGATCGCTCTGGGGGTGGCAATGCGGCTAGGAATACAGGGATTACAGCCGCGCAAGGAGAGATCATTGCTTTTTTGGATGATGATGATCTGTGGCTACCCCAAAAGTTGCAAAAGCATTTCGAGCAACATGAGGCTAATCCCCAAGCAGGATTAGTTTTTTCAGGAATTCTCAAACGCTGGGAACATCAAATAATACCCGATAAAAGGGCTCAAGCAGAATTGCCGAGTGAGGGAGTAGTTTCAGCTATGAGTCAAGGCAAATTTTGCCCTGTTACCACCAGTAGTGTTACAGTGCGACGGGAATGTTTTAGCCAGTGTGGTTTATTTGATGTCAATCTAACAAGTTTTCAAGATTGGGATATGTGGTATCGTATTGCTCGCGAATTTGAATTTGACTGTATCGAATCAGCTCTAACTATTTTTCGTCAACACTTAGGCGATCGCACTTCTAAAACTACGACACGACGTTTACAAGGGTTAAATCAGCTAATCGACAAATGGCAATTTGATCTGGATAATGCACAACAATTTAAAGCTCTTTTTATCAAAGATACCTATGTTAACTCCATTTATGATTCCATTCTGCGATCGCAAAGAAAAGCAGCCTTGCAAGACTGGTATAAACTATTAAAACTGACCCAAAGCCGCTCAGATATTTTTTTATTGATCAAACTAATGTTTATGTGGTTAATTAGTGCCAAAAATTATGGTCGTCTATCTAAGAGATTGTATGTAAAACCTGAAGCAAGATGAGTACAGAAGTTAATAGTTTCGGAGAGGGAGGCTGCAAAATAAAGAAAAGCCTATTGCCTCGTTGTCTAACTTGGAGAATTTAGTCACAAGAAAATTGATCGAACAGGCATAGTAATATGAAATACTTGAATGTTTACTACAAATGTCTGATAGGAGACTGGGAGACTGGGAGACTATTTATCTGTATCATTCTTTTTTGTATTTCATATAAGAAGAAATTATCAATTCATAATTGCTGTAATTGCTCAATCGCTTTAATCAAAGCAGCATAATCATTAATTGGTTTAGAAAAAAAATCATCGGCCTGAGAATTATCTAAAAGTGATTTTCTTTCGCTTACCATAGCATAGGCAGTCAAAAGAATTATGGGAATATGAGCTGTTTCTGGTTGGGTTTTTAATAAACGAGATAAATCAGCACCACTAACTTCTTTTCCAGCCCAAGATGCCCCTGGAAGGTTAATGTCCATTAATACAATGTCGATCTCCCCTGCTGTGCAGAGTTCAAAGATAGTTTTGGGCTCATCAGTCATTTGCACCTGATGTTTACTCAGGCGTTCAATAAGCTTGGCAGTACTTTTGCCTAATGGTATGTTATCTTCTACTAACAGAATTCTTATGCTATCCATCTTTTTTTTACTCCGATACTCCAGGTAAAGTGAAAGTGATGGTTGTACCTCGATTTCTACCTTCACTGAAAAGAGAGATTTGACCTCCCATAAGTTCGACAAATTGCTTACAAATAGTCAATCCTAAACCAGTTCCACCGTATCGTCTGCGAATTGAGCTATCTTCCTGACTAAAGGCATCAAAAATACTATTTTGTTTTTCTAAATTTATACCAATGCCCGTATCAGATACAGAAATTTCTGCAATAGACTTTTCTCCCGCAGATGTCATTTTGGTCTTGGCAATCGCCTTGAGATTAATCTTTCCTTGGTTAGTAAATTTAAAAGCATTATTTAAAACATTGGTTATAACCTGTTTGAGTTTGATTTGATCGGCATAGACCTCGACTACCTCACACTCTAAAGATAATTCTATGTTCTGCTGAATAGAATCTGGTCGAAACAGATGACATTGTTCTCTTAACAAAGGTTCGAGTTCAAATATTTCCAGATTACAATCCATTTTGCCTGCTTCAATTTTGGCAATATCCAGAATACTGTCAACAATGCGATAAAGATTTTCAGCAGAAACATTAGCTGTTTCGATATACTCTTTTAATTCTGCTTCGTTATCGTAGAAACCTTCATTAAGTAGTTTAAGGTAGTTGAGGATCGAAGCCAGAGGAGTACGTAGTTCATGACTAGAGGTTGAGAGAAATGCTGACTTGAGCTTGTTTGCTTTTTCCGCTTCTATGCGAGCAAGCTCTAGCTCTCGGTTACGCATTTCTAGTAGCAAGTGCTGCTTTTTCTCCTGACGGTAAAGTCGGTCTTGCATTACTGCCATTGCTAAATTATTACCCAGTGACTCGATCAGTTCCAGTTCGTGTTTTTCCCAGGGGTGAGCTTGACCTGGTTTAAGTTCTTTCCACGCCGAGAAAGATTCGCGCGGGCGAAATTGCCTTTTATCTGTATGGTAGTTGCCTGCCCATAGTTTCTCGGTATCTATTGACTGGCGAAAAATAGCTAAATTACCCAAAGTATTTTTTTTGTAATACAGAGGCATTAATAATAAACTGCGCAATTTATTGTTTTGCAAAGCGGGTAATATAGTTTTAATCGAATCTTGTTGTTCTAGATTCTCAATCACCCTAAGTTCGGTTTTAGAGGGAGCGAGACTTTGCAGTTGTGACCAATCAGATGGGGGGAGATTGGGTAAAGAGCCATATTGATAGCAACTAATTTCAGACTGTTTGGCATCATGCATACACAATAATCCCCCCGTTCCCTTGATCGCTGGAACTATCTTGGCTAAAACCTTAGGCAAGATTTCTTCGTTTTCTAGGGGAGAATGGAGTAGATGAGAAATCTCATTAATTAAAGCTTCTCGTTGCGCTTTGTGCTGCACTTTTTGAAATAAATTTGCCTGGGCGATCGCCATTTCTAGCTGTTCAACAACAGTTTGGATAATCTTGAGAGTAAGGTTCGAGATGACTTTGGCACGACGATGATGAGCAATTAGCAAACCCCAAAGTTGATTATCATTTACCAAGGGAATTACCATACTCGACTTAACCCCCATCAAAGTCAGGTATTCGATATGGCAAGGGTCTACAGGACGTTGCAATAGATTATTCAAAGACTCTTGCCGTACTTCTTCCGCCGTTAATTCTCCAGTGGCAGTTGAGGGTAGACGATCTGGTTGCGAGAGTTGCGATTGCTGTTTTTCCAAGTTCACAATCACACGAACTCTGGCTTTGAGAAACAGTTCTCGTGCTTGGGGAGGAATGTCTCCCGCAGGAAAATGCAGTCCTTTGAGGGATGGTAGGCGATCGCCATTGATCGATTCAGCAATTACTTGACCATTACCATCTTGGTCAAATTTATAGATTTTGACGCGATCAGTTTTCAGAAATTCTCTCACTTCTGTCACTGCCGTATCTAAAACTTCTTGTAGTTCTAAAGACTGCCTAATTTTGCTGGTAATTTGATTGAGTAGTTCGATTTGCTTCAAAATGTGAAATGAGATGAGTTGGTTGGTTATTGATTAACTGAATTGGGAATAAAGTTTTGAATAAATTTTTCTAATTGATTCTGTTGAAAACTTGAAGCTAGTTTTCGAACTTGTTCCAGAAAAAGTAGATATTGGGAATGTTTATTCTCGATCAATTGAAGTTGTAATTCAATAGCCTCAAGATCTCCTGTTTGGACTACTTCTAACAACTTAAGTAAATCTTGCTGTTTGGGAGGAACAATGTCAGAGGGCAAATAAGCTTCTTTAGTTGATTCACTAGTTGATTCACTCAATTGCCAATCAAGCTGGAGGTGAGTATCTAATATTTTCAGTAGTTGTGACAAATCTATTGGTTTAGGTAAAAAAGCATGGCAATTTACTTCAGATGGCTGGAGGATAAACTCGCTATTAGCAGAGGTAGCGATAATTAAAGTATTTTTTAAATGAGATAGCTGTCTTATTTGGGAGATCATTTCTCTCCCGTCCATAACTGGCATTGCTAGGTCGGTCAAAATAGCATGAGGTTCAAAATTTTTGGCTATTTCCAAGCCTTCTTGCCCATTTATTGCTGATTTTAGCGTAAAATTCATTGATTGCAGATATTTTATGAGTAAACTGTGATTCCCATAATTATCATCGACAACCAAGATCTTAACGGGTACCTTCAACTTCTTAATCGCAGCAATAGGCTCAGTTGAAGTAGGCAATAGATCTGCTTCTATCTCTGGTAGCTCAAGATCGAACCAGAATTTACTTCCTTGAGAGACTTTGCTTTCAACCTGAATTTGTCCACCCATAAGTTGAACTAAATCTCTGCTAATAGACAAACCCAAACCAGTGCCTTCTTGGTAATCTGTGCTGCCAATTAACTGGGAAAAAGGAGCAAAAATATGTTCTAGTTTAGAGTTAGGAATACCCCTTCCTGTATCTTCGACTTGAAAGCGAATCTTTGGCAACGATAAGTTAGCTATCTTGTTGTGACTATCTACTCTTTCTGGAGAATCGACACCCCCCAACTCCTCCACAGAGCCAACTGTAAAACTAACTTTACCAGTTTCAGTAAATTTGAAAGCATTACTCAGCAGATTTAACAAAATCTGTCGTAATCTTAACTTGTCAACACGAACCGCTAAAGGAACAGACGGCAATATTTGGGGGCAGAATGTTAATTTTTTTTCTTGAGCTTTGAGTTTGAACATGCGAGCGATTTCATCCAGAAATTGAATCAGGTTCAATTCTGATGGCTCCAATTCCAGCTTTTCAGCTGAGATTTTGGAAAAGTCTAAAATATCGTTAATTAAAGCTAGTAAATGTTGCCCTGACTGATTGACGATATTTACCGAATGGAGTTTTTCTGGATCGTCAATCAGTTCATTTTTGAGAATATCGCTGAAGCCGAGAATGCTATTTAAAGGAGTGCGTAATTCATGACTCATGCGAGAAATAAAATCATCTTTAGCTTTATTAGCAATTTCGGCAGCTTTCTTAGCTTGGATTTGAGCAAGTAAATCTACCTGAGCGATGGAGATCCCCATCTGAATGCCAGTTTGAGTCAGTAGTCGAATTTCCCCATCTTTCCACTGACGAGGAAGTTCATTATATCCAGCCAGCAATCCCCAAAGTTGCTCGCTTTGAAAAACAGGAGCAATACAAAAGGCTTTTACATTAATTTGTTCGTATATTTGGCGATGACAATCACTAAAATTTGCTGATTCAATATCTTGAACAGCGATGGTTTCCTGATTTTTATATCGACCCCCTCTAGTTTCTCGTAAACAGGTGTCATTCCAGCCATCTTGCATAGATTGATGATCCAATAAAGAAATCGAACCTTCAGCTATTGATTCGACAATAAATTTCCCATTCAAATCAGAATCAAATTGATAGAGGGCAACGCGATCGCATTTCAAAGTTTCTCGTAAGCTTTTGGTGGTCGCGATGAAAATTTCATCTAAATCTAAACTTTGATGGATTTTTTCGACTATCTTCAGCAAGGTTCTTTCTCTATTAACACTTTCTCTCAATTCGCCTTCGATATGCTTCTGTTGGCTGATATCAGTAGAAATACCACAAATGGCATAAACTTCACCCTCCTCGTCAATTAAAGGTGCTTTGATGGAAATATACGTAGGTTTATTACCATTAGGTAAAGCAATTCTTTCCTCAAATTGTATGACTGACTTAGCTGATAACACCTGGCGATCATTCTCAACCAGCTTTTCAGCAATATGCTGGGGAAAAAAATCGTGGTCTCTTTTACCCGATAACTTTGCTTCAGTTAGATTGAGGATATCTAAACATCTTTCGTTTGCCAAAATATAACGCCCCTCAATATCTTTCAGATAAATTATTGAGGAAGTGGTGGCTAAAATTGCTCTCAACCTTGCTTCTGATTGCTGAAAAGCTTTGGTTCGTTCTTCTACTCTATTTTCTAATTCATGATTTAATTGACGTAATTGAAACTGAGATTGTTTAAGCTCTTGATTAATTAAATTAACCTGCTCTTGAATAGTTTTAAGCTCGTCAATATCAATGAATGTAATTACTAACCCATTTAAATATCCATCTTCTGACAAATAAGGGTTAATTCGCATCAATAGATAAAAATCTCGTTTAGCCAGCTTGACTTCTTGATTGAATATCGTTTGACTTTCCATTACCTCTTCTAGAAGGTCGATGAGATTTGGGCAATCAAGGTTGTGGGTAATATGTTCCAAAGGTCGGTCAATATCTGCTGCAACTAAGTTAATTGCCATGGTGGCGGCAGGAGTAAATTTACGTATTTTTAAATCTCGATCTAAAAATACTACTCCAATATCCGTACTCCGCAGCAGATTATCTACATCATTATTTAATTCTGTTAGTTCCTCAATTTTTGATTGATATTCAGAATTGACGGTGAATAGTTCCTCATTGACTGAATGTAGTTCCTCGTTGGTGCTTTGCAACTCCTCATTAGAAGCGATTAACTCTTCATTAGTCGCCTGTTGTTCCTCATTAGTAGTTTCTAATTCTTCGATTAATGCCTGGAGATTTTCACGGGTATACTGTAGCTCTTCCTCTAAAGCTAAAATTTGCTGTGGGGCTTCATTATTAATTTGAAACTGTTCAGACTGAGAAATTTCTGATGATGTTGGTACTAATTCCTGCTCTATTTGTGCTAGATAAAAGTCTCCACTTTCCAGATTAGATTGAGGAGGAATTACTTTGAGACGACAAGCACAGGACTTATTTGATTGTTCTAGTTTCAAATTGCGATAAATTATCGTTTTCTGCTCTTTTTTAGCGCGATGGAGTGCTGCGCTTAAGGGTAATTGCAGAGGCGAAATCACCATTTGGCTCACGTCTTTTGCCATCTCTCCAGAAAGAGGTTTAATTACCTGACTAGAATCTCCATAAACATGAAGTAATCTATTTTCACGACTGATTAGCAGAATTGTCGAGCTAGAATCTTGGAGAATACGTTGTAAAGTATATTCTTGAGTTGACCTGGTATTTAATTTAGAAGTTTTCGGCTTGGAACTCTGATATAAAAGGCTTTGGGAAAGTTTCTCAGGGGTCTTATGATGAAACGGTAATCTAATATTTCTGCGCTTTTTGTAGATTTTCCACTTAGGGTTGAGAGTATCAAACTCGTCAGCAATTTCGCCTACCGATTCAGCTTCTCCTAAGAACAATATTCCTTTCGGTTTCAGAGAAAAATGAAAATTACGCATTGTCCGCTGTTGTAGAGACGATTTCATGTAAATCAAAACATTGCGACAGGAAACAAAGTGCATGCGAGTAAAACAGGCATCATTGGCTAAATCTTGAGGAGAGAAAATCAACATCTCTCTCAACTTCCGCATCACTTGATAAGATTCATCGTCTTTTGGCAAAAAATATTTCTTCAATCGTTCGGGATCAACATCATTAGCAATTGACTGGGGATAAATTCCCACAGAAGCTTTTTTGAGGGCAGTGCGATCAATATCCGTAGCAAAAATTGTCACCCTTAGAGACTTGTCACTATTTTCTATGGCTTCGGATACTAATATAGCTAGGGAATATGCTTCTTCTCCTGTAGAACAGCCTGCAATCCAAAATCGCAACTCTTCTTTTGGTATGGCTTGATCGACTATGGCTGGCAAGATATCATCTCCAATTATGCCCCATGCTTCTTGATCTCGGAAAAAGCGGGTAACATTGATCAGTAAATCCGAACCAAGAATATTTCTTTCTTTATGAGATTGACTGAGAAGTTCAATATAACTATCTACGTCTTGCAATTGGTTGATCAACCGACGACGATGAATTCGTCGCGACATAGTTGTGGTCTTGTAATATGAAAAATCAATATTTTCGGTTTCTAAGACCAAGTCTATAATTGTTTTGATGTTAAAAGGATTGATTAGTTCATTTTGAACACATTCTATATTGGCAGAATTTAGGGAAGAAACAATACATTTGTAAATCAACAAAGTTAGTTCCTTGACAGGCAAAACTCGATTAACTACCCCAGTAGAAATTGCACTCAGGGGCATACCATCAAATTCTGCTGTATCAGGGTCTTGAACTAATGCTATACCGCCAGCTTCATTGATCGCTCTCAAGCCATAACTACCATCACTGCCAGAACCAGACAAAACAACCCCAATAGCCCTGGCTCCAGTATTTTTTGCTAGAGACGTAAAGAATAAATCGATGGGGAAAGTAAATTCAGGCTTGTCGTGTTTATCTTTTTTGCGTTCTTGTAAGCACAAGATATTAGCTTCAACAATTAAAATTTTACCTGGAGGAATCAAATAAACTGAATTAGGTTTAAGCTTCATTCCTTGAGATACTCGAAATACCTTCATCTGTGTACGTCTTCCCAGAATTTCTTTCATCAAACTTTTGAAATCTGGGGAAAGATGTTGAATGACTACAAATGCTGCTCCACTGTCAGCAGGCATATTGTCGAATAATTGTTCTAAAGCATCCAGTCCTCCCGCTGATGCTCCTATGCCGACCACAATTAAATTGTCGTCCAACTTATCTGATTTTACTGAGTCAGACTGATCATCTCGAATATCGTGTTCGTGGATATTAGACATAGGTTTTCACTTACACCTTAATTGGAATCAGTTTTTGATACTTGTTTTGCCAGAGCCCAGATCACGAAAGTTTGTTTATTACCTGTAATCAAAAATATTTAATGAACCAGATAGTAGTTTTTCTTATTTTTGATCTGCTTAATAATTAATCGATATTAAATCAAAATAATTGTAAATAAAAAAAAAGCAAAAATTCAATGTAATTTAAATTACATCAATTACCAATTTGAATGTAATCTAGATTACTTAGAAAGTGTTTTTACGGATAACCAAATTTTAGTTAATTAAGATTCAATTATCACTGCTTGTGTTTTCTTGAAAATACTAGAACATGCTAAACAAAGAGACAATATCTCTTATTTAATCCATAAAGAGTCTGTTGTGTCACTTGGTGATATTCAGCATTTAAAAAAAATTAACGATAAAATATAAAAATATTAATAAAATAGGTGTTGACCAGCAAAATAAACAATGCTAAACACCTAATAATTTAACGCATTATCAACATAATTTTTTTAAGTTATAACTATTGTGGTTAAATACAAAGAAAATATTAAGAGCTTAAGTTACTTGATAGAGTGTTAGATGAAAAATACAATATTGCTGGTTGATGATCATCCTAATAATTTACAGCTTTTATTCAAATACCTAAATAATATTGGCTATAAAATTTTAATCGCCCAAAATGGAATAAATGCCATTAAAACTGCTGAAAAAATTATTCCTGATTTAATTTTATTAGATGTGATGATGGCTGAACTTGATGGATTTGCTGTTTGTCGGCATTTAAAAGCTAACCCCGATACCAGAGATATTCCTGTTATTTTTATGACTGGTCTGACAGAAACACAGGATAAAGTTAAAGGCTTTAAATTAGGGGCAGTCGACTATTTAACTAAACCGATTCAGGAAGAGGAATTATTAGCCCGAATCAAGATTCATCTCTCTCTGCATAATTTAAATCAACGTCTCGCCAAAGATTCTGCTCGGCAAAAGCTACTGTTTGAAATTAGCGATCGCATTCGCCAATCTCTAGACCTAGACGTCATTCTCAAAACGGCAACTTCAGAAATTAGATTCTTGCTCGACTGCGATGTTGTGGGATTGGCACAAATAAGCAATCAGGAAATATCGCTTCAGGCTTATTCTGCGGTTGATGAATATGAAATAAATTCCCAAAAGCCGATCTCCTACTGTTGCTTGTTACCTAATTCAGAAAAATATCAATTCTATTTACAAGGAAATATCTGCGTTATTGAAGAAGCTGAAACAGAATTTTGTTCCCTCATTAACCCTTCAATTAAGCCTCAATCGCGAATAATTGCACCTATACTCATAAAGTCTACTGATGCAATAAAGAATCCCTCAGTAAATCTCTCAAGAGATTCCACTATCGATAATAGTACTTTATGGGGTTGGCTAATTATCGATCAATATAAATGTTCCCGGCATTGGCAAGAAAAAGAAACATTTTTTGTTAAAGAATTAACCACCCAACTAGCGATTGCGATTCAACAAGGATTACTTCATCAAAAGTTATCTCAGATGGCAATTGTAGATTCATTAACCAATGTTTATAATCGTCGTTATTTTGATCGGCAATTTAATCTAGAGTGGAATCGGCTAAAACGTATTTCTTCACCTCTATCATTGATAATGTGCGATGTAGACTGTTTCAAAATTTATAACGATACTTATGGTCACCAAAAGGGAGATCAGTGTTTGCAGCAGATAGCTCAAACCATAGCTAACACTATAAAAAGACCTGCCGATTTTTTAGCTCGTTATGGAGGAGAAGAATTTGTGATAATTCTTCCTCATACTCCTTTAGAAGGAGCAATTAAAGTAGCTAATACAATTAGAATTGCGGTTGAAAATCTCAACATACCCCATCAAAATTCTCTCGTCGATTCTGCTGTAGTTACCATTAGTACTGGAGTAGCTAGTACAATTCCCAACTCTCAGGATAATCCGCAGCTTTTGGGCAAGGCTAGCGATCTAGCTTTATATCAATCTAAAAAACGGGGTCGAAACTGTGTTAGCTTCTATTGTGATCCGATATCTCACTCTAATGCTGAGCAGCAACAAAAAATTAATTGGGTTAAACGTCTTCGTAGTGCGCTTAAAAACAATCTATTCAGTCTTTATGCTCAACCTATCAAAGCTTTGGGAATAAATGATTCACGAAAATACTTTGAAATTTTATTACGTCTAACTGACCAAGAGAACCAAGTAGTTCTCCCTGGTGTTTTCTTAGATATTGCAGAACGTAATTTTCTGATGTCTGATATTGATACTTGGGTGATCGACAGCTTATTCAAGACACTTGAGGGTTGTGATTGTACTAAATGGCAGAATTATAGATTTGCCATTAATCTCTCTGGAGCATCACTTAACAACCAACCTTTTATGCAGTTTTTATCTCAAAAATTAATTTCTAGTCCTCTTCCAGGTCATTTATTCTGCTTTGAAATTACTGAGAATGTAGCCATTTCTGATATAAATAGAGTGCTAGAGTTTATTAAAACTTTCAAAAATCTAGGCTGTTCTTTTGCTCTTGATGATTTCGGAAAAGGAATGTCTTCTCTAACATATTTGAAGAATTTGCCAGTAGACTATTTAAAAATTGATGGTTCTTTTATCAGAGAGTTAGATAATAATCAAGCTTCAAAAGTTATGGTGGAAGCCATAAATTATATAGCGGAAGGAATTGGTCTCAAGACCATAGCTGAGTTTGTCGAAAATAGAACGATTTTTGAAAGTGTACTAAGTTTAAATGTAGATTATGCTCAGGGATTTCATCTTGGTAGTCCAGAAGTGCTGACAAAGGCAATTAGCTAAGTCCGTGAAGTTTGGGTAGCAATTAAATAGGTGGGTGTAATTAAATATAAAATGGTTTGACTAGGGACTAGTGACTAACAAAGGCACAGCTTGCTGAGCAAGCAAGCATCGCATGTACGGCGCGGACGCGCCATCGTCTGCGTAGCAGACTGGCGAAGCTTTGCTTCGCGTACTTGGGGCGCTAGCCCCTGTGCCGCATGTCGCTTTGCCGCAGCATGTTTGCCTCACATTGTTGACGAGTCGTAACACATGCGGGTTTATGCCCTTTAGGGTGCAAGCTCTTTGTGGGTTCTCCCTAGGCTGATGACCGATTAAAGTTGCAGTCTTTTAGGGAATAAAAAAGGCTTTGAGCTACAAAAGATCTAGAATTAAGCATCAAGCTAAAAAGCAAACATCATTATTGAGCATAATTTGTTATTCTGACTTCTGAACCCTAACTCAAGTAGACAAGTATAATTTAACCTTATAAATTAATCTATTTAATATCTAATCAGTTAAGTCAAAATTATTTTCTTTTCCATCCACACCAATGAAATTAAAACTACCTTT
Source organism: Cyanobacteria bacterium P01_A01_bin.83 (assembly GCA_039030815.1). Taxonomy (GTDB): domain Bacteria; phylum Cyanobacteriota; class Cyanobacteriia; order Cyanobacteriales; family Xenococcaceae; genus Waterburya. Next base: position 16,563 of record JBCCDL010000006.1, read on the forward strand.
GCCAAAAATCAGGCAAATTTTGTTTTTGATATTGCTATTTATCTACGTGTATGCACCTCCATTCAGCTTTATTCCTCTGGGTATCAATAAGCTGATTGCTCCTATTGCTGTAGTGGGCTTGCTATTTTGGTTCAAAAGTGCAACTTTAAAGGTTTTGCGTCAGAAACATATGTTTATCGCAATTTGTTTAATGATTGTCACCACTGTCTATGCTTTTATTATCGATACCTCAACTATTTATCCTAATAATTTAGCTTTTTCACAAACAAACACCTTTAGTCAAGCAATGGTCTTGGTAGAAGTTTTGCCTTTGACCCTATTTTTAAGTATTTATGGCATTCGTCAATTAAAATTTACTCTAGCTAATCTGTTAAGTAGCTTAGTACTCATTGCCACTATTCAATCTTTGATAGCAATAGTTATGTTACTCTTGCCTAATCTGAGAATGTTTATCCTGACTACTGTTCTTAATTACAGTCCCAGCGATAACAAAATATTTAGACCAGATTTATTTGCTTTTCGTAGCTTTGGTTTTAGTCAAGATATTTTGTTTTCTTTATCAATTGTTCAAGGCATCGCTGTAGCCGTTATCTTATGTCTCTGTTTATATAATTTTGCTAAATATAAGTATTCTCTGTTGCTGATTGTCCCCCTATTACTATCAATTGCTCTTAACGCCAGAGTAGGTTTTATGCCGATTATTCTGTTTGCTATAATTACCTTGTTATTTAATTTGTTTAGATTAAAGATTTATTTAATAGCAAAATTTATTACGTTCTCAGCAATTAGTGGTCTGATTATTTACCTGGCAATTAGCAATTTAGCATTCTCGTCAGAGTTAGACTTAGAAAAAAACATTGGCTGGGCGACAGAAGTTTTTGTCCAAGGAAAGAATTTTGCTCAAGGGGAAGAGTCTAATACGGGCAACTTTGGTATAATTCAAAACCGATTTTTACATTTACCAGATTCAGAAGCGGCACGAATATTTGGGGAAGGCAGATATGTGTTTAATAATGACAAATCCACCATTAAATCTGATACGGGATATGTGCGTCGGATCTACTTTGGTGGCTATATATATTCTGTTTTGGCTTATAGTGTTTTAATTTATCTATTTGTCGCTAGCCAAGGAAAAACCCAGTTAGATGCCTTTAAACCACTGTTTTATACTCTTTTATTCACGGCTTTACTATCACATTTTAAAGGAGATATATTTTTACCTATTCCTGGCTTTAGAATCATCTTTCTCATCTTCTTGTTTGCAGTTAGTGAACGTCGTTTAAAGCAACCTCAGCTCAATCATCGATTTATTCCTTGGTATCCCCATGAAACCAGTAACTTTAGACTCTAATTATGCTACAACTCGCATGGTTGTCCCAGGTAAAGACTCATTAGAGCAATTACAGGCTGAACAGCGATCGCAGTTTGATGCCGAATCTTTGCCAATTAGTGGTGGCTTACGAACCAAAGGATATCAGAAACTTTCTTGGGGGATAAATCAGCAATCGCCACAGGCAATAGTAACTGAGCAAACTGATTTTTTGCCCTTAGTGACGATTATTACTGTTGTCTATAATAATGAGCTGTATCTAGAAGAAACAATCCAAAGCGTTATCAATCAAAGCTATGACAACCTGGAATATATTATTATTGACGGGGGTTCAACGGATCAGACTTTAGAGATTATTCGTCAATACGATGATTATCTCGATTACTGGATCAGTCAAAGCGATCGCGGATTATATGATGCGATGAATAAGGGAATTGCCCTAGCAACGGGAGAAATTATTGGCATTCTCAATAGTGACGATCTTTATTTACCGAATACCGTAGAGCAAGTAGTTCAAAAATACCAGCAGCAACCACAACCCTGCGTAATCTATGGCAGCATGTATAAGTTTGCCGATCAGTATCAAAGGCTGTCTCTGCATCAGGGAGATTTAAGCGATCGCGCCTTTCAAGATGCCAGAATTACTATTAACCATCCTACTTGTTTTGTCCAGCGCACCCTCTACGAGAAATGGGGCGGATTTAAGCCAGAATACGAGGTCGGTGCCGACCGCGAGTTGATGATGCGATTTCACGCTCATCAAGCCACATTCGTTAATCTGAAACAGCCCCTGGCAAAGTTTAGACTCGGTGGAACAACTTCTAACCAAAGCTTGAGTAAAATCTTTAAGCGGGAATTAATTCAGGAATATAAGCTACTAACTAGCTATCAGATCTCTAAAGTCACAATTGCGGCTGTATTATGCAAAAAAACCGTTCAAAGTCTCCGAAAATGGATTTTCTATCTTGTATTGGGCGAAAAACTGACTAATCAATTTATCATGTCTTATGTAAGCCGTAAATTTCCTCAACACCAACCAGATTAGCTGCTTATTGCAGAGCAAAATTTAAGAGTATTCCAACATGAAAGTAGCTTTTTTAGCTGGGCAAAACTCAATCCATACCGTGCGCTGGGTAAACGCCATGGTGGAGCGCGTAAGTGAACTACACTTACTGACGATGCATCAACCAAGTGATCCGATAGATAGTCGAGTCAAAATTTATGATCTACCCCACAAAGCGCCCCAAGGTTATTTTTTAAATCAGAAGCATGTCCAAAAATTACTGGCTGAAATCCAGCCAGATTTACTCCATGTTCATTATGCCAGCGGTTACGGTACTCTAGGACGTTTGAGTGAGTATCATCCGCTGTTGCTATCGGTTTGGGGCAGTGATGTCTATGATTTTCCTGCCACCAGCTTTTTACATCGTGCTTTAGTGTCACAGAATTTGCGACAAGCCGACTGGGTAGCCTCAACTAGTGAGGTGATGGCACGACAAACAGAATCTCTCTGCCCAGATATTACCTACCTCAGTATTACTCCCTTTGGTATTGATACTGCCCAATTTTGTCCCCAACCCCAGCAAGACCCCAATTACATAACTATTGGCACCGTTAAGAAGTTAGCGCCTAAGTACGGTATTGATATTTTGATCAAAGCCTTTGCCCAAGCAAGAACACAAATCATCGCTAAATCACCCGATTTGGAGCAGAAATTAAGATTAACTATTGTTGGGGATGGCGAACAACTAACCGAACTAAAGACTTTAACCAAAGAGTTACACATCGACCATGTAACCGAATTTGTGGGAGCAGTACCCCATGAGCAAGTACCTAACTATCTAAACCAGATGGATATTTATGTTGCTGCCAGTAGATTAGATAGCGAAAGTTTTGGGGTAGCAGTTTTAGAAGCCTCTGCCTGTAGTTTACCCGTTGTGGTTTCAGATGTCGGCGGTTTACCTGAAGTGGTGCAAGATGGAGTGACAGGCTATATTATTCCTAAAGAAAATGTTGCTGCCACTGCCGAAGCGATAGTTGAGCTAGTTCACAATTCAGATATGCGCCACAATCTAGGTTTAGCAGGACGACAGCTAGTTTTAAAACGCTATGCTTGGGATGAAAATGTCAGCCTTATGTATCAAATTTACAATCAACTGTTAGAAACAAGATCTGACATGATAATAGCGACTGACACCATCACAGCAGAGTAACTTAACATTTAACAGTAAAGCATAAGGAGTCATCCCAGATGGTAACAGATAATGCCAAACTTGAGAGAGAACGCGAGTTTCATGATCGCCGTTTTGCTAGCGATAGTGAAAGACAGCAAAAGGTTGGAAAATTTTATCAGATAATTAATTCAATACAGCAAGAAAAAGAAAGAATATTGTTCAATAGCGCCTCAGGGGCAAGGGTAATTGAATATGGCTGTGGGACGGGTAGTTATGCCTTTAAACTAGCCCAACATGGAGCAGCATCAGTTACAGGAATTGATATTTCTCCCGTAGCTATCGAGCAGGCAGAAGCCAAAGCTGAGGCTCAGGGAGTTGCTGCTCAAACGTCTTTTCAAGTCATGAATGCGGAAAATTTAGAGCTACCAGCAGATTCTTACGATTTGATTTGTGGTTCAGGGATTTTGCACCACCTAGATCTTGATTTGGCGATTAATTCTATTACCAAAGTTCTTAAACCAAATGGCAAAGCTGTATTTTTAGAACCTTTAGGACATAATATCTTAATCAATCTCTATCGTCGTCTTACACCCTCCATTCGTTCGGCAGACGAGCATCCTTTACTAGATCAAGACTTGGCTTTTTTAAAACAGCATTTTCATCACGCCAACATTCAATATTTTTACTTTACCTCTCTGGCTGCCAGTTTTATGGTGGGCAAACCAGGTTTTAGTGCTGTTCTAAAATTTTTGGAACTAGTAGATTCAGCCTTGTTAAAATTACCTTTGATTAAAAAACAAGCCTGGCTAGTTTTAATCGAATTATCCCAACCAATTTCAAAGGATGAAGGATGAAGGATGAATTCACAATCGCCAGCAAAATTAGTTTATCCTGATAAATAAGTTCAAACTTTACTTAACTTTACAAGTTTTGAGTATTAACTCTATATATGAAATGCATTATTAATCGTCGCGCCAAGTTTTCCGCCAGTCATCGTTACTGGCTACCAGAATTAGACGAAGCAGAAAATCAACGCCTTTTCGGTGCCTGTAGCCGTTTCCCTGGACATGGACACAACTATGTGTTGTATGTATCTTTAGCTGGGGATTTAGACCAGTATGGCATGGTAGAAAACTTGTCCGTAGTTAAGCAGGTAATCAAACAAGAAGTTACCAGTCAACTAAACTATTCTTATCTCAACGATACTTGGTCAGAATTCAAGTCAACTTTACCAACTACAGAAAATATTGCTCGGGTTATTTGGCAAAAACTGGCACCTCATTTACCTTTAGTCAACATTAAGCTATTTGAAACCGACGAACTCTGGACAGATTATCAAGGAAATAATATGGAAGCGACCTTAACAGTTAAAACTCATTTTAGTGCTGCCCATCGTTTGGCGCTGCCTAGCCTCAGCTTTGAGCAAAACCAAGAAATTTACGGTAAATGCGCTCGTCCTAATGGTCATGGTCACAACTACCATCTAGAAGTTACCGTAGCTGGAGAAATTGATTCTCGTACAGGAATGTTGGTAGATTTGGGAGCTTTACAAAACATTATTGACGAATACGTGGTTGAGCCTTTTGACCATACCTTTTTGAACAAAGATATTCCCTATTTTGCTGAGGTTGTTCCTACTGCCGAAAACATTGCCGTTCATATTGCCGATTTATTGCGGTCGCCAATTAAAGAAATCGGTGCTGAGTTAGACAAAATTAAGTTAATCGAGAGTCCTAACAACTCCTGCCAAATCAACTGTCGTACAGTGGCATCCTCCCCAGAGCAGATTACTCAAGAGGCAGTTTTGACTGTTTCCTAACTGAGTTCATAATTTTCGCTAATATAATCTGGCAAGGGTTCAGTTTAAATTAATTGGGATATCTTATCTATACCAACGAATAAGATATCCCTTTTTAATTAAAATTGAGCATAATTACGAAAGAATACATCGGTAACATAAAGCTTAAATTAAGATTAACGGTTCAACTAAGGTCAATCAATAGCAGATAATGTTTAAATTCTGCTAAAAATCAGGAATATATCTTATTAATGACGACAAACTAGCCTGGGACTACTACTATACTGTGAGAGGATATTCAGGACTGTTAATGATTGCTTAAGTGATCAGATTGCACTAAAAAGTATTTGGTACTATGAGCAAAAGTATAGTCTTCATAGTAAAACAAAGCAGTAGCAGACTAATACTCATTTAAACAACAGGAGAGCATAAAATATGGAATCTAATACTCCAGAAGTCGTAGAAACTCAGGCAACTACAACAGGTTTGAACAGTGAATCTTCGGGGTTAATCACCCCAACTAAAACCAAATCAGCTCCCACAGACAACGCGGTTCAAGAATACTTAAGTATTGGAACAAGTTTCTTAACTCAAATTTTTGACATTCTCAAAGGGTTTATCGATGCTAACCAAAAGCTTTTGGTTAACTTGTTGCTGATTTTTCTGGGCATTATTGCGGTCAAAGTAACTTTAGCTATTATCTCTGCTATTAATGATATTCCTTTACTAGCGCCTACTTTCGAGCTAGTGGGTCTGGGTTATACAGGCTGGTTTGTTTATCGTTACTTGTTAACTAATTCTTCTCGTCAAGAATTGGCTCAAGAGTTTGAGGCTCTTAAGAATCAGGTTATGGGTAAAGAATAGTTATTAAATCATAGTAAAACCTCAGCCAAATTCTCTGAGGTTTTTATTTGTCTAAAAGTCTTAATTGGTGAGAAATGCGAGTGTGAACTGCCTGCAATTCTCCAAGATTACTCAATTTGGCTGAATCAAAGCATGATTGAATGCGGCGCAAAGTCTTTTCAAGTTGTTTAGCCAGTTGCAGGGCTTGTTCGCTAACCTTATCCATTTGCTGTTGTTCATACATTTTCAAAGCATGATGGCGTAGAATTTGAATTCCCACGGTTTCAATCTCGGCTTCAATACTAAATTCTAATCGCAGTAAAATACGCTCTTGTTCGTGTAATCTTTCGAAAACTACTTTTTTAGGATGGGAGGAAGTAGCTGCTGGCAACTTCGCCATACGCTTAATTTCATCAATTAACGAACAAAAAATCGGTAGAGGCACCCGATCAATATAAGATTGAGTTGATTCATTTTTACGAGCAATAATACTACCGCGATCGCTATGACGACTTAAGGTAAGATATTCGGTATGATGGCAAAAAGCTTGTTCTAACAACTTCTGCCAAGATAATTCAGGCATTAGCTGGGGCAAAAAGTCAACGTTTTGGGGGACTTGGGCTGTCTCTATTGTTTGAGGTATATTATCTAATGTTTCAGCAATTAAATTAGATATTTGTGCTTCACCAAAAGCAATTTCTGCATCTGATAGAGGAGCTTGTTGATTATTTGACTGTGCCAGCAGTTGGGCAGGATAACCACCGATAATCGTTGGTTTATTGTCGAGATTAAGGGGTTGTTGCTGATTGAGAAATTCTGGGGGAATTTCATACAGAGTAGGTGTACCCTCAACTTTTTTCTTATTTGATTTTGCTGGATTTGCTGGAGTTAAATCTAAATCTTGGAGGAAATCTAAGTCTGGTGGTAATTCAGGTTCAGCGTCTATTAGGGTAGGAGAGTCTGCTGCGGGAGAAATAATTGTTGGTGCTGAATCAATTCGTCGGCGACGTTGGTCATTATCCAAGGAGAGACTGGGATTAAAGTTAGTATCAATTACAGTTTTATTTTGATCCTGTCGGGCGCTTGGAGATTGAGTCGGATTTTGGGGATAGTTGGCGAGAATTATTTGATGAGTTTGTTGATCGATTAATTGAATATCTAAATTGTATTTAAAAACCTTAGCGATTGAGTTAATAAACTTTAATGATTCTGAGTTGGTAGGATCTAGCATCCCCAGGCTCAAATTATTATCACGCAACTTCAATGGTAGAACTTCATAATGCTGACAAGAATCGAGGGGGAAAACCTGATCGATTAACTGGAAAATTTCTTTGCTATTGGCAAGGCAATCGGCAAATACAGCCGTTTTGAAGTTACCAGAATTAGAAGCATTATTCATTGGAGAAAGCCTACGGAAGAAAATAAGTTTAGAGGTAGATTGATAATTTGTGACTGTTGTTATTAGTTCAACTCAAATTTAATAATTAATAATTGTCTAAAGAATCCTTTCCATCTTAAGTTACCCAAATAGAGCATCAAGATTAGCATCGGCTATTAAGTTAACAATGAATATTATTGATCGCGAAACTAAGTATCAAAACAGACAGCACTACTTTCCCTGCACTCTCAAATTGTTTTAAAATGACTCCTCTAAAGACTTGTTCAAATTTGGCAATACATAAATAAACAATAAACAAAAATGACAGATAACTCACCAATTCCAGTTGTAGTCAATGGTGCCTTGGGTCAAATGGGTAGAGAGGTAATTAAAGCCGTCTCCCAAGCCGAAGACATGATGTTAGTTGGTGCCGTTGATCTTAATCCTGAATATTTGGGTCAAGATATCGGTGAAATAATTGGAATTGAAGCCTTGGAAGTTCCCGTACTTAATGATCTCCAAAGTGTGTTGGTGATGGCAACCCAAGAAAAAGTACAGGGAGTCATGGTAGATTTTACCCATCCTGATAGTGTATACGAAAATACTCGTAGTGCGATCGCCTATGGAGTTCGTCCTGTGGTGGGTACTACAGGCTTAAGTGATAATCAACTAGAGGATCTAAGGGAGTTTGCCGAAAAAGCCAGCACGGGAACTCTAATTATTCCTAATTTTTCCATTGGAGTCGTTTTACTTCAGCAAGCAGCACTCACGGCTTCTCAATATTTTGACCATGTGGAAATTATCGAATTGCATCATGATCGCAAAGCGGATGCACCAAGTGGCACAGCGATTAAAACGGCTCAAATGCTAGCAGAAATGGGCAAATCATTTAATCCGCCCAAGGTAGAGTCAAAAGAGACAATGACGGGGGCTAGAGGTGCCACCTCAACTAGTAATATTCCCATTCACAGTGTCCGCTTACCAGGTCTGATTGCCCATCAAGAAGTATTATTCGGCGCACCTGGTCAACTGTATACCTTACGTCATGATACCAGCGATCGCTCTTGTTATATGCCTGGAGTACTACTGGCAATTCGTAAGGTAACTGAACTAACTTCTTTAATCTATGGGTTAGAAAAAATTCTATAACTGCTCATTGTTCATTGTTCATTGTTCATTGTCCATGAGTGTTGTTGAATATGTAATGATCAGGCACGGTTTTACTTAACTAATCCGCAAATTACCTCTTAAAGGCTAGCTAAAAGCTGATAGCTGATAGCTGATAGCTACAAGCAGCAGTATCATTTTGTAGGATATTACTCAAATCGGCAAAAAACTAAGCTAATTAACTTAAGAACTTAAGACTTATTAATATGCTCACCCCCTTAACCAGAGAGAAAATGGAGCAGTTGATCCCCTTAATTGCTACAGGCAAACAATACTCCTACTATTGGGGCAAATGGTCTGATGTTTTAAATCGGCTCTTAATTTCCGTAGTGGGAATTGTG
>JBCCDL010000007.1:0-25381 GCA_039030815.1 Cyanobacteria bacterium P01_A01_bin.83
AAGATATTTTATATAATAAACAAAATATAAAACAATGTAATGAACTAAATGAATTATTAAACTGTAAATTAATTAAAGAATTCAATGGTAAATACAAAGTAAAAAATATTTTTTATGCACGACGTTTTAATAAATATTGGATTGAATATAAAATATTTATTTTGACATTAAGTCAAAAATTGTTAAATATAAACGGTCAGCCTTATTTTATTATATTTATTTCGTTAGTTATGACTTTGATCTTCAGTTTTATGGGATTAAGTCACTATTCTTTCTCATTATTCGATAATGCAAAATCGGAATCTGAGGAGATACTAACTAAACTAGAAAGAAAAGAATTTGTCAATCACAAAGATTTATATTCACTTGATGAAAGTGCTTCTCAATTAAAAAGGGGATTACGATTCAAACTTATAGCAGAAAACAATTTACAAGAATATCCTACAGTTAAACCGATACATGCTTTAGGAGATGTATTAGACAATAAAAATATATATAAACGGGAAATTGATCAATATCAACATCCAATAAGAGATATAAGTATTAATTTGAAAGGTACGAGCATAGCTGTTGGAGGAGAAGATGAGAATGTATGGATTTATGATATAGAGAACAAGTCGCTTATGGCAAAAAAGAGTCAGCTTAGTGCAGACAAGCAGCAATATCATAAAGATAATTGGAAAACTGTAACTAGTCTGGCTTTTTATCCAATTCAAGAACAAGCATTAATAGCAGTCGCATTTAAAAATATTCCAAGAAAAATTGAGATATATGACGATAACTTTACAAGAGTCGGATATTTAGCCACAGATGATGGAGAAATATCTAATATTAATTTTAGCCAAGATGGAAAGCATTTATTTTATCTACAAACAACAGAGAGCAGTAAACAAGGAAGATTATTTAAGATTAATGAGGATGGTAAAGGTTTATCATTAGCATCAGATAATTTGTTAAATAATATCCAGAATGGTAATCAAATAACTGATGTTAGCTTTAGTCAAGATAATAAATATATCTCGACTGTCACAGACAAAAAAATTTGCATTAGAAATCTAGATTTATCACTATCAATTCATCAGTGTTTACCTAGTATTAATAATGCTGTTAAAGTACAATTTACACCTTGGAGCTATTTAGGTAAATATTCTTTCTTGACAATGGAAAAAAGAAGGCAAAAAATCATATTAAAACTATGGAATTTTTTAGATGACAAGATCTCATATGTAAATCTTAGACAAATTGCTGAATTTGGAGAACCAGATGTTCAAAATTTTAGTTTTCATCCAGATAAAAAATATTTGGTTACAGTACAGAAAAGAGGGCAAGGAAAACTAAATAGAGTGACCTTATGGAATTTATCAGCTTTAGAGTCAAGTAATAATAAGTTTAATTTAGTTAGCAAAAACAAAAATGATATCAAAACTGAAAGAATACTTTTAGAAAAAGTAAAAGATAAAACTGAAGGCTTGATAATTTTAAATCAAGATTTAAGCTACAGCGTAAAGAAGATGGAATCTGACAGTTTTCAAACCAAGACTTTTAAAGATAAATATGGTCTACCAGATAACATCAGAGATTTATCTATTATCCCCGACTTTGAAATTCCTCTCAACAACGAAGTTGCGATAATTGATCAACAGGGAAACGTAAAAATATGTGACACAGATGATGGTTGTAAAGTTATTCCTAAATTTCCTAAAATAGATTATTCTGTATTTTCCAAAACAAAAATATTCAAAATTAACTATAACAAAAAATATCTTTTAGTTTTAGCAGACAGTAATCTTAAAAAAGCAAAAGGACACTTATATAATTTGGTTGACAAAAATTATATTCCTTTAGGCGATAATATTGAAGATGCAGATATTAGTCCAGACGGAGATAATATAGTAGTTCTTAAATCAGGTGAAGCTACATTACGCCATTGGAGTGAAACTAACGAATTAGAAACTATTGAAGAATTAGGAACTGGAATTAAGAGTTTTATATTTAGTCCAAAAGGTAACTATTTGGCTGTTAATACTAATGATGGTATTCAACTCCGAACTAAAGAAGAAAATTTCAAAAATACAGTTCATGATATATTAGTACCTGAATCTGAAAATACGATAAATTTTGCCTTTAGTAATGATGATAAATATTTGGCAATTATACAAGATAATGATAACAGATCGGTTAAAATAAAAAAATTGTCTGAATCAAATAATAAATGGATTGAATTACGAACTAAAGAAGATTTAGATACTGATGTTAGTTTGATTTTTAATCCTTACAAAGTTACCAGTGGAAACAAAGTAAAAGCCAATTTATTTACTACTATTGAGCAAAGAAACATAATTCGTCTTTGGAACATCAAAGAACAGCAAATTAGAGCTGTTAGAACATTTTATACTAACAATAAAATTATTAATGATGGAATAAAATTTAGTACTAATGGGCCATATCTTATTGCTATTGAAGAGAATAGCAAGGGACAATTAGTGGTTCAGTATTGGGACTTAGACAAAAAATTGAATCTGCAAAAGCTAACTATAAGGTTAAATAAAATCTTAACAGACAAAAATTAGAAGTTAAATTATTTACCTTCGGCTTGAATAAAATCAAACTAATTTTTTTGAATTGCAAAACAAAAATGACCGATCGCAGGTTGCTCAATCAGGTCAGTAGTGGTTACTTTCAAATTTTGCATAAAGTTTAATAGGTTATAGGTTTTTGAACCATCAGCGTCGCTTGTTCTAGATATTCGATCCCATTCTTGCCACCAAGATTCATCACTAAGTTTTTCCGCAATCGCATTAACTTTAAGGAGATAAATTCCTGGGGAAGGGAAAGATTTTAGATCTAAAGTATTGGTGAATTGAAGTTGATTATCTGTTAGATTCCAACTATTAAGGTTAATCATTTTCTCGATAGAACTATTAGCCGCAGGAATAAACTTTTCAGCATTAGGGTCGTAAGTAAAAACTTCAGTTTCGGTAGCAATAGATTGAGGATCAAGGTCTGGGGTGTGGGGCAAAAGAGATAAAGGCGCAGTGTAATCTATTTTAGGATTTTGTTCGGCAATTTTACTATGGATTTCTAGCAGATCGTAGGGCGGACTTTTAACCTCTACCGCTACTTTGTTACTTTGTAGCGAACTCGGTCGAAAAATGTCTTGAGGTAACTTAGAGGGGAAATTTTGGAGAGTGGCAATTTGCTTAACTAGAGCATCGGGATTAAAAACGCTAAACTCACCAGCATTAATCAACTCGGGGTTTTTATTCTGCATCTTTTCATAGTAGTGCGTAATATCCTGATAAGGACCAATAAACACTACATAAAAAGGACGGTAGGCTTCTGGATCTTTGCCCGTAGTATCGTAGCTAAAATCTGGGTAAACATCTTTGTCAATGGTATATACAGTATGGTTATATTCACTTTTAATCCCTAAAACAGCTACCGCCTGACCCTCTTGTGCTTGATTAAGGTATGTTGTTTGAATTGCTTTATTAAGTCGATTTAAATCTTTTCCTTCTTGATCCAAGTCTGTAACCAAGATCAATAGTTGTTCTTCCTCTTCAGGTTTAACAATTGCCACATCCAAATGACTGGATACTTTGGGAAAATTATCATTCAAACCAGTATAAAAATCCCCTGTTCTTGCTTGTTGATATTGATTGGAACTAATTGATTGAGTTTGAGTTTCTCCTACTCGATAAAATTCAATTGTCGGCTCTGGCGATCGCGATGATTTACCAACGTGTAATACTGTATCTATTAACTTGAGAGTTTCAATATAACGAGTATTAGAATTATCTTTAACATAGCCATACATCGACCCACTACCATCAACATTGACAGAAACTTTTAGTGGTGCAGAATTATCAACATTGACTGGGGCTAATTCTGGGACTTGGCAAGGTAAATCTGAGTCTTTAAATACGAGAGGCTGACAAGCTACACAAAAAAAAATCGAAGAGACTGCTACTGCCAAATTTTGAACTTGAAATCGAAAATTCATCACTTCTTTAAAAAAATATTACTTTTTAAAATTCCGTAGGTGAGGGTTGATATGCTGAGCTAAGTGTATACAAATATATTCTAGTACTATACCGTATGTTTATAGATCTTAGTATTATGCTAGTTGAAAGCAAATTATCCCATAAAAGAGTCAAATTAAGCGGTAATCTCTAGCATTCTATTAAATACTCATTTTAAGTGTGGTCTAGTATCTCTATTACTAACGATCAGAAAAATTTATTTAATTTATTGGTAATTAACAGGATTGTTTGGGGGGCAAATGAGAGGAAAAGAAATCATTAGGATCATTGTTTTTGCTGTAATAGGTCTAGGATTGATGTTTTGGCTACAGCCACTAGTTTATCGAGGCAGATATATTAGGGTTAGTGACTACGAAGTTAATGGTGTTCCAGCAGGAGTAGAAGCTTGGATCGCAGATAACTACATGATATGTGCAGGAATAGTTTTTGTCTTTTCCCTCTTAGCAACTTTACTCTGGTCTTTTTTTACTGCTAAAGCTCAAATTAAAGGAGCAATAGATGTTTCGCGATGGCAAGTAATGTGGTGGCTTTTGGGACTGCTGCCGATCGCTGGGATTGCGATCGCCTTAATATTTTTTAACCAAAGTGATCAGGCACTTCTATCTTTGGCGGGGTTTTTGGTTTTTGATGGTTTGATCTGGTTATTTTGGCTATCTACTGCCACTAGTTCTCCTGGGATGTTTAAAAATATTCCTCCAGGATCTTTTATGCTACGTCGTTTAATTGGGTAAATAGATAAATAGCATGGGACAAAATTCACTCTACGCAATTGGGATTGGTGGGACAGGAGCAAAATGTTTAGAAGCGATCGCTCAATTGGCGGCGGTGGGACTATTTGCTGATACCCCAATCAAGCTACTGTTTGTGGATGCCGATGAGACCAATGGTAGTTTGGAACGGGCAAAAAACAGTTTAAGTATCTATCGTAAATGTCAGAAGCTACTGGCAGGAGGAGGTAATTCTCCTTGGTTAAAAACTCCGATTAAGCTTTACTATCCTGATTTGTGGTCGCCTTTTGGCAAGACCAACACCAGTAAGGATTTAGCTTCATTTTATAGCTATAACAATCTTCAGCAAAATCCTGAAGGGTTAGGTAACTTATTTGATGTTCTCTATACTGAAGAAGAACGAAAAGCTAGTCTAGACGTGGGTTTTAGGGGGAGACCCGCCATCGGTTCAGCGGTAATGAGTCATTTGGATTTAGATAATCTTGAGGACGATCCTTGGGCTAGTTTAACTCAAGATATTTTGGCAGATGTCGGTAGTGGTAACTCCCCCAGAATATTTCTTTGCGGTTCTATTTTTGGCGGGACAGGGGCTTCGGGGCTACCAACTCTCGGTCGTTTGATTTATAACAAGCTAGAAAAGGAAAAAATTCAAGGGGCAAAGATTTCTTGTTTGTTTGTCCTGCCTTATTTTCGCTTTCCTCAGCCTACGGGTAAGGATGCTGCAAATCAGGAAGTATATGCCCGTTCAGAGCAATTTCTGCTCAATACCGAAGCGGCACTGCGCTATTACGTTAATCAGAATCAGTACTTCCATACGGTTTATTTATTAGGGAATCAAAACCTATCCAATTACGAATTTAGTATCGGCAAGAATACTCAAAGGAATGAACCCCACTTCATTGAAGTATATTCTGCCCTAGCAGCTAGACATTTTCTCCTTGACACTCCTAGTAGGGCAAATACAGTAGTTATCAATAGTCGTCAGAATAGTCAGAGTATTACCTGGCAAGATCTACCAGATAGTTCACAAGTCCAAAGCAAGTTAGTCAACGCCACCCGTTTTGCCTACGTCTGGCTATCTAATATTTTGCCCGAACTAAATACCGCCGCCAAAATAGGTGTTGCTAGTTTTCAGAAAGGTGCGCCTTGGTTTGTGGAATTTTATCGTCCTAGTCAGGGGGTAATGGGTAAGTTCTTTGATCGTCGGGGGGAAGATTTACCCGATTTCAACGACGATGAACAGAAAAAGGCAATAGATATTATTACCGAATGGTGTCAAGACTATTTACGCTGGCTATCGGAGGTGCATCAATGCGATGGAGATGATATTGAATTATTTAGATATCGTGCCTTTGCTGACTTGGGTAAGGATTTGCAAGGAGAATACTTATCAGACCTAGTAATAGGGGATAAGCGAGACTCCAACGCCAAAAAACAAGATACGATACAGCAGTTAAAACTACAGCTTGAATCCGCCACTTCAAATTCTGACTCTGCCCAAAAAGGCACCATCGGTTTAGCCAAAGCTATATATCAGCTTTGCCGTTTATAAATTCAATTATTTAGTTATCCTTGTCCTCACTAATTAAGCCCTATGTCCGAGTCAATTTTATTACTACCCCAACTTAAAGATAATTCAGATGTTAAATCAGGTTCTCCTCCAGGAGAATGGAATGTTCAGGGGAATAAAACCTTTGGGGATGTTGCCTCCAGCCTGAGTTACGAGTCTCCAGGGGCGTTAAAAAATATTAGTTCTGTCCCCACCATGTGGGCGCGCCCTCTTACTTTAGAGATGGTGTTATACGATCAGGGTCATTCTCTTAGAGAACAGATGATCCAAGAGTGGCAAGGGATGCTAGCGGCGATCGCTTTAGCGGAAACGCGGGGATTTCCGATAACCGCCCAGTTGATTGAGTTAGGGCGATTACAAGCAACAGAAATTTTTGCTAGGTCTTTATACGAACTCCTGCCAGACTATCAAGGTAGAAATCTTTATACCCTAGATAACAAACATCCTTGGGAAGATGTATATGTCTTTCTGTGGCATAAAAAGCCCGTCGGCATGACCTCTCCCAGTACCATTGTTGTCCCCTCTGAAGAAGGAATTTGGTCAGATCTACCCTGGTGGAATGAAAGTGAACAAAGATTGCGATCGCCCATAAGTTACCTGGAAAAGACGGAACAGGGCTTACTTTGGTGTTGGCTAGAAAATCTCAAGCGCACCTTGGGTAATCATAATGGCGATCGCAGGGCAATCAACGTTATGAACGGCTTATTAGGCAACTTTCAAGCCAGTTTAACCCGTCCTGCCGAACTAACCCTCACCAAAAGCGATAATCCTGTATTCTTTGAAGTACCTCTGAATCGCGGCGTGTTAGAGGCACTTAACTATCCAGTCAAAGCCCCAGCCAGAGAATCTAGCGTTCAGCTTGTCCCCAGTCCCGAAAAAATAGGCAACCATAAACCCTTGCTCATTTACGATCCCGCAATGGATACAGTGTGGAACGAAAAACCACAAAATATCTGGATTCATCGTGGTAAAAATCTAGCTTCTCTCAAGCAAGAAGAATTAGCTGATCTAAAGGAACAGTGGCAAGAGGTTATTTTAGTGACACCAGACGACTTGTTCCTCCCAGAATTAAAGTTTATTGACCTGGAAAACGCCTTACCAGGGGCATTACTACCAGAAGTCAATGAACCCTTAGTTTTTAACAGTCAGCGCATTACTCCCATAATTCCCCTCAATTCCCTCCTACTGGAGTACCTCACCTCCGAGGCATTATTAAGAAAAACTAAGTTTCAAACCGTAAAATCAGCAGATGGAATTAAAATCCGCGTCATTCTCGACCTACCCTTAAGCGGAGTCAAACCAGACCAAGGCTACGAAAACTATCGCCTGTTTAAAGATTACGACCTCAAAGAAGAAAATTCTTTAGGGGATCAACTCCCAGTGTTGCAGGTTTGGCCCCACTTCCGCACTGAAAATTGGCAGCAATATTACGTCTTCTACTATGACGGAGAATTAGCAGAACAAACCTTCCAGGTAACTTGCCCCGAAGCCACCTATGCCCACCGCTTTCAAGAAGGTTTCGGTACTTTCCAAATGTATCATCTAGAAACCTTCCCTGAATACCTTCCCTGTACTGATTTTAATCACAACCAAGTTGGCTTAATCCTATGCCAACCTGCCCCAGTAGTCAGACCAAACAAAAAATGGCACGTTGGGGTAGATTTTGGCACATCTTTTACCAATGTCTACGTTAATAGCAACCAAGTTCCCCAACCGTTAAATATAAAAAATTTGCAACTCCAGGTAACTAATCCCCCTAGAGAAAGTCTGACCAACGTTTTATTTGAAAACTTTATTCCTGAATACTTTATCCCTGAAAGTAAACCTCTGCCCATATCCAGCGTATTAACCAATCGAGGAAAAAATCACAAAAACAAAAAGATGCTCCCCATCCTCGATAGTCGCATTTACATTCCTGATAACAAGACATTTAAACCCCAAGAAGATTTTATTAAAACAAATCTCAAATGGGCTTTAGATAATCGTCTGGATAATGAGGTTTTTCTTAAACATCTGGCACTCCATATTTCGGCATTAGCTGCTAGTGAAGGAGTCGAAGAAATCGAATGGTCGCTATCTTATCCTTCTGCTTTTTCCCGAGGCGATATTAGAAATTATGGTCGCGTTTGGGTTGATTTAACGAAAGAGTTAGTCAACACCACGGGAATCAAACATAATATTCCTGACATAGATTCAGATAACTTCCGCACCGAAAGCTTGTCTATTGCCCAGTATTTTGCCGATTTTGAAGACAAGGACTTAGTCTATAGTACCTGTATCGATATGGGGGGGGGAACTTCTGATATTTCTATCTGGGAAAATAACTCCCTAGTTCATCAATGTTCCGTACAGCTAGCAGGAAGGGATATTTTCTCGCAATTCCTCAAGCTTAACCCTAAGTTTGCCGAACAAAAATTTGGACTGAACTCCAAAGACTGGAAAGGTTTAGCAGAAGGGGCATTTAACGCCCGTCTAGATGTCTATTTACGTTTCGAGAGTGAAGCTTGGTTAGCAGATCAACGACCCTTGTTACAGGAAGATGAAGATTTTCAGGGTCTAATTCAATTAACTACTATTGGATTTGCAGGTCTATATTATTACGTTGGCATTTTATTAAAAGTACTCTATGCAGAGCAAAGATATAACCGCCAACAAATTACTCCTGTCTATCTCGGTGGTAATGCTTCCCGCTTTATCAATTGGTTAGATTCCACAGGGACTTTCGATCACAAAGCAGAAGTTAACGAGTTACTTAGCCGCATGTTAAGTAAAGGTTCTGGATTTGAGGATACAGAGGAAGTAACCAGATTGAGTCAAAATCCTAAAGATGAAGCCGCATGTGGTTTAGTTATGAGTGATACCAGGCTTAAAGGTTTAGGCAGAAAAGTCAAAGATCCTATAATTGCAGGGGAAGCTTATCGGATTAATGACATAGAATTTGATTGTTATTCCAAATTAGATTTCATCAATAAAGATACGCAAGAAGAAATCGAGAATATCAAAGAATTTAAGATACCTAAGCTAGAAGAAGTTCCCAAGTTTCTCTACGAGTATCATCAGGCTATACGGGATTTAGATTTAGAATCTGTACTTCCTCTACAAGGCTTTACTCGTAGTAAAGATCCAAGTAAAAATCAAAAACTGTGGCAAAATACCCAAAGAGAATTGGAAAAAACCTTACTGACTGTGAAGGGAGATTATAAAGAAGTTCGCCCAGAAAGTACTTTTATCTATGGTTTAAAGGCTTTACTAAAAGCGTTGGGTAAACAGTGGAGTGAAAGATAAGTTATACGCAAACTGCAATTAAAATGTTTTATTTAATAGGAAAGGGACTGTGGATAAAAATAATAGAGAAAAAACTTTTTTACTTTCGATTTTATTTGTTGGGCTATTAGTAGGCTGTGGTACTAAAGATAATACTAAAAGCATCGAAGATTCTGAAGTAAAAATAAAAGAATTTTCAGTTTCTTCAAATGAATTAGAGCTATGGAAATTGCTGGCAAATCCCGATACTCCATTAAAATTAGATTCAACTATTATTGGTCAATTTGATACTTCACAAGAACTGCAATTAATAAACAATGAATATAATATACAAGAAATTATCAACCCAAATACCGTAGTGGATGTAAAGGAGCAAACAAATTACGCAAAAAATATATTAACTTGGCTAAGAAATCCTGACAATATATTTTCTTTGCTAAATTTAATAATTCTGACTATTTTAGGGATATTTTTAATTTATTATCTTCGTCAAATATCAAAAGCGATATCGTTAAATAATAATCAAAAATATACATTAGATGAAGGAGTAAATCAAAATCATCAAAGTAACTCGCAATCTAGATCTAAATTTATTGAATTAGAAGTATTTAAGATACTAAATCAATTGCGTACGATACTAGATGAGCTAGCTGGAAAAAATAAAGAAGTATCAAATGAGAATAATTATAGGCTTACTGAAGCTATTAAAAACTCTTTATCAAATTTTTCAAAAGAAATTAATTATACACTAGAAAAAAGCTTGAAAGGTTCCGAGAGTCAATCTAGAATAAATAAAAATGAGATTGATGAAGGAGCAAAAGACTTAAAAAAGCAACAGCCTGTTAATAATGATCAACCAGACTTGCAGAGAACTATTGCAGATATTTCAGGTTCTGCCTCAACACCCAATATTAAATACACCTCCGTAGACTTAGAAACCTTAGAAAATTTAGTTGCAAATTACAATACCAGAAATATACAAAATCAAAAAGTATATAAAGTTGCAACTACCAGAGAAAGTATTGAAGAAATAAGAACGGGAGTTAAAGCTTCGCTTATTTTAAAACAAGACCAAAATGATAGTTATTGGGTGTTATCAGAACCGCGATCGCCCGATGATAACTATTATTTAGTTCCTAAGTTTGGTTTTGTCATCAGTGATCGCATTTATCAAACCGTTGAGGATATTTTTATCTGCCAAGGATATCAAAACAGATCTTCTAATACTTTTAAATTAATTCGTCCTGCTATAGTTGAGTTTCTTAAAAATAAGGAGTGGAAACTTTTATATCCTGGTGAACTTAAATTTGATGAAAATTAATTTAGCAGGGTAGGCGAAAATAAAACTCATTTCGATTTATGTAGAGATTAATAGAGATGGATGCTGAATATATGGGTAATTTAAAATTTTCAGAATCAGACATAATAGAAATCTACAATACTGTACCGCGTACTCTCTCTCAATCAGCTATGGTTGTAAGTGTAAATAAAGATTTATCTTTTAAACCAGAAACCAGTGGTAATTACTGGATCATTCAAATAGATAGTACAACAGGTCGGCTTTTTCCCAAAAGAGGACAGATTTTTGATAAATATCAGTATACGACTCTTCAAGATTTGTTTAATTGTTCTGGATATGAGCAACATAGTAATAAAGAGTTTATTATTAAAAAACCTGCCCAAGTTACTTTTAATCTTGATAAGAAACACTGGTATCGTAAAACTCAAGGTGTTTTAGAATTTGGCGATAATTCTCCTGTAACTCGTTTAAGAAAAGCTCTAAATGAACTAGAAAGGCTATCATTTAATTCCCAACAGGATAAACTGGAAATTGAAAGTTTACATAATAAACTTGAGCAATCTCAAAATATTGCTAATCAGCGTAATACCGAAATAGAAGAATTCAAAATAAATCACACTAAACTTTTAGATTTATTTGTAGAGTTACAAAGAGATAAAAAGTATCAAAAGGAAATAAATGATAACTTATTAGAAATAAATAAAAAGTTGTCAACAAATTCAAGCAAAGCGGATCAAAATCATTTGCAAAAAAATAAATTTTCCAACTCATCAATATCAAGAATTGCAGATGAAATAAATTTGGATAAAACAACAATAGACTTAAATGACTCAGAAACGCATATTGACTATACTTCAAAATATTCTCATGAGGATTCAGAAAAATTAGAATATCTAATTGTAGATTATAATACTAAAACTTTAAAAGAAAAAGTATTTAAAGTTGCTCCTAGTAGAGAAAGTATAGAACAAATAAGAACAGGAGTGAAAACTTCGCTAATATTAAAACAAGACCAAAATGATAGTTATTGGGTGTTATTAGAACCGCGACCGCTCGATGATAACTATTATTTAGTTCCTAAATTTGGTTTAGTTATCAATGATCGCATTTATCAAACCGTTGAAGATATTTTTATCTGCCAAGGATACCAAAACAGAACTTCTAATGCTTTTAAATTAATTCGCCCTGCTATAGTTGAGTTTCTCAAGAATAATGAATGGAAACTCCTACATCCTGGTGAACTTAAATTTGATGAAAGTTAATACAAGTTATCAATAGAATTTTAGATATGTCAGAAAGTGAAAATACACTAAAAGAATTACAAAAACAAGCCTTAAAATTACCAATTAGCGATCGCTGGCAATTAGTTCAGACTATTTTATCTTCTATTCAGCAGAAAACACAAACACAAATCAGTAGACTTATTATTAAATCTTCCCCCAAAGCGATCGCTAAAACTCAATCAGATACATAAATAATAATAAACAAATATTAAATATAGTAAAGTATTACGACTATTGGTAACTTTTAACCTGACATTTTTCTTCCCTATGGATTAGCTTGGTCGTCGTGCCATTTTCAGGTTGGCAAGCAATCTAAAAAAGGAATAATTATGAGCCATAGTAACTTAGTTAGAGGGTTACTACTTTCTACATTAGTTTGGACTTTACCAATTAATTTTGAACAAGAAGCACTGGCTCAGGCTGAGAGCGAACAGATAAGCGCTACTGCTGCTACAGACAAAAAAACGAGTCAATATCAAGAGCTACTGCAAAAACTGAGCAATCTTCAGCAACAAGGAATAAATTACCGTCAAAGTATAGATCAAATTAACTTTCAGATTCGAGAAAAAGAAGCAATTGATAATCAACTTGTATTAACTAGTAGCCAGAACTTTAATCAAGCTTTGAATGAATTTAATCGCGAAATAGCAGATAATCAAGAACTATATTCCTTTCGAGGAATGAGTCAAATCTTAGATAATCTTGATCAAGACTTACTAATACTTGATGATCTTGTATCAGATTTAAACATTTCCGATGAAAATAATCTAGATAAATTCGTACTAGGTTCATCAATAAAAGTAAGAGATTTAGAATTACAAGTTTCTCAATTAGAAAACCTGATCTACCGTCAGTTACTAAATTTACATACAAGCAATAGTCTTAATTCCAGCATATTAGAGACACCTATAGTTGAACCCTCTACAAGCGCGGTTGCAGATGCAGATCTACCCAATAATAGCTTTTTCAACTTTAAGGCATTTATAGTTTTAATTCTCTTATCCAGTTGTGCCATTGTAATTGTCTTGGTTGCCTACAGGCAAAATAAATACTTCAGACAAATTAACACCAAAACTATACACAAAGATCTTCATCTCTCTAAGCAACTTGAAACTAATCCCCAATATCTTGATAGCCTCAACCAAGGTGATCAAGAAGTATCAAAAATCTTAACCCATACCAATAACTATCAAAATCAGCTTTCTCAAACCCAACAACACCATCTCAGACAGTATCATCAAAAACCAACTAAACCATCTTTCAATATATACGACTATTCAACCAGTAATCAATTACCGCAAAACTATCCAACACAATCCATTCCTCAATCTTCATCCCCCGTTACATATATTTCCTCAGCAGAAGCTTTGGTAGCAACCTATACTCAAAATCCGAAACTCCTGGCAAAAAAAGTTATCAAAGTTGCAGCTACCAGAGAAAGTATCGAACAAATAAGAGCAGGAATTAAAACGCCAATAATATTTACAGAAACAGCTAACGACAGCTATTGGATTGTTATGGAACCAGAACTAGAAGAAAATCAATGCTTTTTAGTGCCTAAACCCAACTTAGTCATCAATTCTCGCATATATCAAACTACTGAAGACATTTTTCATTGTCCAGGATATAAAAATAGAACTTCCAATAAATTCCAACTAAGTATACCTGCTGTGGTGCAGTTCAACGGCTCAGGCTACTGGAAACTAGTAAAACCAGGAGAACTAATGTTTTCTTGAAGACAACACCTTTCTAGAAGTTCACACAATTTTGCTAAAATTTTACAATAGCCATAACTCTGCTATGTAAATTTAATCTTCATTATGAATTTTCTTTATACTATTGACCAAAATATACAACAAAAATATGGTCTTGACCCTAATAATTTAGAAGATAAAGTTCACCAAACTGTTAGCATTAAGTCCAAGAATAACAGCGACAATGAAGATGTTTTGTTAGAAGTAAATAACAAAGGATATTTATGGATAATTGAAATAAGCAAGAATTTATCTTTATTAATACCAGCAAATAAAACTAAATCCAAGACAATATTCACTAAAGATATTTATCAACAATGGGAATCTTTATTTATTTATGATAAATATAAAGAATATTTAGAAGGAAAAACCAGAAATTTTACACTTAAGAAGCCTGCTAGAGTTAAATTTAATGGCAATAATATCTGGAAATTAATAGACAAAGGTATTTTGAATTTTGGAGATGACTCAGATTTATCTTCATCAGTAAAATCAGATCGAGAAGTAAATCAAAAAATATTGAAAAATAATCTTAAAAATACAGTTGATGCTCAACCAGAAAAATTCCAATTAAGTCAAGAACAATCAGCTCAAGAAATAGAGCAAATAAAAGACAATACAATAGCTAATAAAAAAAAAGAAACAGATTTTTCATTAGAAAGCAATTCTAAATTATTAAAGGATGAAATCGATAGATATCTTGCGGAATATTTACCTCAACAGCTTGTATTTATTTTAAAATCCAATAGTAAAGTCACTCATGAAATTGAAAAACATATAGAAAAAAAATACTCATCACTTTTTAAAGAGCATCACATAGCTGGTAAAACTCAACACCTAGAAACACCAAAGTCTAATAATTCAACATTTAGTAATCAAAATATAACTCTTTATAATCAAGAAAGTGAAGATAAACAGACTTCTTTAGCTATTAATGCATCAGATTACGAGAAATTAAAAACAATACGCGAAGAACTTCATGAACTCAAAAGTAAGGAAGAGAGAAATGAAAATTCAATAACAAAGTTAACACAAGATTTAACTAATTTTCAAAATGCTATTGACAATGTTAATGATAAAATCATACCTCAATTAAATAGATCGATTGAAAATCTTGAAAACAATATACAAAAAGTTCAAATAAATCAAAGTAATATACACTCAAATTTTGTAAATAAAGAAAGTTTAGCATCAGTAAATACAGAAGCAATACAAATTAAAGATATAGTAAATAATTTATATTTGGAATTTAATAATATCAAAAATCCACAAAAAATAAATCAGATAGATTATCTTGTCGAGTTCCCTCAAAGTGATCAAGATTTAGAGGTTTTAAAACAATATAATGATAATCCCAGAACACTTGCAATAAATGCAATTAAGGTTGCAGCAACTAGAGAAAGTATTGAGGAAATAAGAACGGGAATCAAGACTCCTCTTATTTTGAAACAAGATGAAAATGATAGCTATTGGATTTTAAATGAACCAATACCAAAAGATAAATATTTTTATTTAGTTCCCAAAGCAAATTTAATTATTAACGATCGCATTTACCAGACAGTCGAAGATATCTTTACTTGTCAGGGATATCAAGATAGAACTTCCAATAATTTTAAATTAAAAAGTCCTGCTGTAGTTAAGCTTTCTGCTGATTTTGACGATCAATGGGAACTGGTACAGCCTGGAGAGCTTGTGTTTTCATAAAACTTATTAATATCGATGTTTACCTTAGATAAATGTGTCACAATCAAAATTGATGTGGTATGAATGGGATCTCTTCGTTTTTTGAGATGATTCATAGAAACTCAAGTAATTTTTAAAATTGGAAGTTCCCAATTCTGCTATGGAAACGCCAGCAAGAGAGTCTAGTGTGCGCCTTATTCCTAGTCCAGAAAAAGCAGGTAAGTACAAGTCCTTGCTAGTTCATGATCTAGATATTGCTAAACAGTGGGAAGAAATACCTGAAAATATCTGGATTCATCGTGGTAAAAATCTAGTGTCTCTGAAGCAAGAAGAATTATCCGACCTTCAGGATCAGTGGCAAGAGGTTATTTTAGCTACACCAGACGATCTCTTCCTCCCAGAATTAAAATTTATCGACCTGGAAAACGCCTTACCAGGGGCATTACTACCAGAAGTCAACGAACCTTTAGTCTTTAACAGTCAGCGCATCACTCCCTTAATTCCCCTCAATTCTCTCCTCCTGGACTACCTCACTCCTAAAGATTTCGTAAAAAGATTGAAATTCCAAACCTTAAAAACAGCAGATGGAATTAAAATCCGTGTCATTCTCGACCTACCCTTAAGTGGAGTCAAGAAAGATCAAGATTACGAAAACTATCGCCTGTCTAAAGATTACGACCTTAAAGAAGAAAATTCCCTGGGAGATCAACTCCCAGTGTTGCAGATTTGGCCTCACTTCCGCAGCGAAAATTGGCAGCAATATTACATCTTCTACTATGACGGAGAATTAGCTGAGCAAACTTTCCAGGTAACTTGTCCTGAAGCCAACTATGCCCACCGTTTCCAAGAAGGCTTTAGCACCTTCCAAATGTATCGTCTAGAAACCTTTCCCGAATACTTGGTCTGCAACGACTTTAATCACGAGCAAGTTGGCTTAATCATATGCGAACCTGTACCAGTAGTTAGACCTAATAAGAGTTGGCAGATTGGAGTAGATTTTGGTGCCAAGTTTACCAATGTTTATCTCAAAAGAAACAATCTGCTTCCACAACCATTACCATTAAAAAATTTACAACTACAAATAACCAATACCCCCAGAGAAACTCACTTCAACGTTTTATTTGAGAACTTTATCCCCAAAGACTTTATTCCTGAAGACAAACCCCTACCTCTGTCTACTGTGTTAAGTACTAGGGGAAAAAATCCTAACAACAACAAGATGCTGCCCATTCTTGATGGTCGGATTTATATCCCTGATAACTTTACATTCAAACCTCAAGAAGAATTTATCAAGACAAACCTTACTTGGTCGCCTGAAAAACAAGAATATAGTCAAGTTTTCCTCCAGCATTTGGCTTTACATATCTCAGCCGTAGCAGCTAACGAAGGAGTTAAGCAAATACAATGGTCTGTATCCTATCCTTCAAACTTTTCCAAGCAAGATATCTGGAGTTATGCTAGATTTTGGCACAATCTAATCTCTGAATTACAACAAACAACGGGGATTGTCCATCAACATCCTGAAGTAAATACAGCAAGTTTCCGTAGTAAGAATCTAGCATTTGCTCAATATTTTGCTGATTTTGAAGATCGAGATTTAATTTATAGTACCTGTATTGATCTAGGAGATGATACTTCCAATATTTCTATCTGGGAGAATAACTCCCTGGTTCATCAATGTTTCGTACAGTTAGCAAGACGGGATATTTTCTCGCAATTCCTTAAGTTAAACCCTAAGTTTGCTGAACAAAAATTTGGACTGAACTCAAAAGACTGGAAAAATTTAGGAGAAGATGCTTTTGATCAACGCCTAGATCTCTGGTTGGGTTTCGAGAGTGAAAACTGGTTAGCAGATCAACGACCCCTGTTACAGGACGATGAAGATTTTCAGGGTTTGATTCAATTAATGACGATTGGATTTGCTGGTCTATATTATTACATCGGCATTTTGTTAAAAGTACTCTATGCAGAAGGAAAATATAAACGAAAACAAATTACTCCTGTCTATCTTGGTGGTAATGCTTCTCGTTTTATCAATTGGTTAGATCCTACAGGACAATTTGATCATCATGCAGAAGTTAACGAGTTACTTAGCCGCATGTTAAGTAAAGGTTCTGGTTTTAAAGATACAGAAGAAATAACTAGCTTAAGTCAACATCCACAGGATGAAGTGGCTTGTGGTTTAGTTTTAAATAAAACCAAGTTAAAGAGTTTCGATAGAAAAGTACCAGACTCGATAATTGCTGGGGAAGCTTATCAGATTAATGGCATCAACTTTCCTTACGATTCACGAGTAGACCTAAACAGTCAAAAACAAGTAACTGAATTCCAAATTCCTCAATTATTAGAAGTCCCTAAGTTCCTCTATGAATATCATCAAGCAATAAAGGATTTGGACTTAGAATCTATTTTTCCTCTACAAGGTTTTGCTCCCAGCAAAGATACTAACGATAACCTAAAACTGTGGCAAAGTACCCAAAAAGAATTAGAAAACATCTTACTTCCTGTCATTTCATTTATCATTTAACATTTATCATTTAACATTGATTTGGAAGTAGGCTTGAATCCTCTCCCAAATTGCTTTTCTCCTTGAAAGGAGAGGCTTGAAACCTAAATGTTCAATGTTCATTGTTCATTGTTCAATGATTGGTCAAAGGGGATTCTCAAGAAGTTTATCCAGAAAGTACTTTTATCTATGGCTTAAAAGCTTTATTGAAAGCTCTTGGTAAAGAGTGGGTTAACAAACAAAGTTAGGAAATGAGGACAAATACGGAATACCATGTAAAAATCTTCAAATAAATATTAAAAAAATCGATTCAAATTTTTTGCTTAGCTAGATACTTGTAACAATAGAAGAATCGAATAACTTACATAAGTATCTAAAGTGAGTTCTAAAAAAAAATGGATTTGTGACGGGGAACCGAAAAATCCTCACTATCAAGGTTCTAATCTAGGTAAGAAACATGAATCTCGTCCTGTCTATGGAGATGAATGCATAGTCTGTGGTTTACCAAAAGAAGCCGTCGTTGTTGACAGCACAACTACAGAGAAAAATAACTCTTCTAAACCAGGCTGGCTCTTATTATTGATTTGTCTGATCTTGGCATCTTTGGGTTTTGCAGCTTATCCTTCGATCATTAAACCTTTGATAGATAGAAAGGAATCAAATAATACTCCCAAACAGGAAAAACCAATATCTCCTCCCAAGCCGCGAGAACCTGCACCCCCTCTTACTAGCTTCCTAAATTTTTCTCAAGTACCAAATGTACCTGAAGGTGTATTTCTCTACGGTGGAAGTACAACCTGGGCACCTATACGAGGAGTAGTAGACTCAAAAATTGAACAGTCATTACCCAATTTTCAAATAAAGTATACAAATCCTACAGAAGAAAGTGGCAGAACTCCTGGTTCTAGTACTGGTATTCGGATGCTGCTAGATAACGAATTAGCTTTTTCTCAATCTTCTCGTCAAATAAAAGAGACAGAATATCAAGAAGCTAAACAAAATGGCTATAACTTAAAACAAATTCCTGTAGCAATTGATGGTATAGCCATTGCTGTTAACCATGAATTAGATATTACAGGTTTGACTTTAGATCAGCTCAAAGGTATCTATACAGGTAAGATAACTAACTGGAGTCAAGTTGGTGGTCCAGATCTAAAAATTACACCTTATTCTCGGCGAGTAGAAGATGGTGGTACAGTAGAATTTTTTGTTGAGGAAGTCATTGAGTCCGACTTTTTCCCCGATGTTCAGTTTTCCCAAGATACAACAACTGGTCTGCGACAGGTATCAAATGATATAGGAGGAATATACTATGCTTCTGCTCCTGAAGTTGTTGGTCAATGTACCGTAAAGCCATTACCTATTGGCAGGACTAACGATAAATTTGTTGCACCTTATAGTTCTCCTTATATAAACCCCGCTGATTGTCCCCGCTATAGAAATCAATTAAACTTTAATGCTTTTCAAAGTGAGGATTATCCCATTACACGCAAATTATATGTAGTTATTAAAGAAAATGGTGAGCTAGAAGAACGAGTAGGAAAAGCCTATGCGGATTTGTTACTAACTAATCAGGGTAGGGAACTAATTGAAAATGCGGGATTTGTCTCTTTAATTAATGCTCCTAATTAGCTTTTAAAATAAATATATTCAACTGGATTTCGGAACAAAAATCACAAAATATCTATAATCTATTTGTATGAGCAGCAAAATAGTCTAGGTTGAAAGATAGTCAAGTTTTATCTACATTTCAAAAAGTTACTCGCCAGAATAGTTTAAAATAACACCTGTTGATTTCTGTTAGCTCTAAGTAAGAATCATGGCAGTTTGTCAGTAGAGAGCTTGATCCGAAACCATTTTTAGTTTGAGTAATAAAACGTAGTAAAGCAGTACCTATTCCGAAAGACTTTAAATTTGGCTTAAAAAGCATCTAACTTCATCTCCTAAAGATCAAAATCTTCAATTGTTTTCTGATTAACATCCTAATTTGACGCTATTTATGTAATATAGATATATCTTGTAACCAGGCGCAACTATTTGGTGACATCAATTATGGCAGAATCAATCAATCAGCCTTCTACTCTAAATCTTCAAGATTATGTCGGTGAATTACTAGAATTAGCAAGTTCGGAATCCTTACCAGAAGACAATATTAATACTGTCAGAACATCTTGCAAACAAGCTGTATCTCATACCTTTGAAATTGCCTTTGCAGGTTTGCGTAGTGCAGGTAAATCTACGACTATCAATGCCCTTTTAGAAAGAGAACTACTATACTCCCAAGCAAGTCATGCCACTGGTACAGTCTGCTATATTAGGTCTGTTGATTCCTTAGATACAAAAGAGAAGATCACAATAACCTTTGTCAATCAATCCCAACTACAGGCAGAGGTAGACCAACTATGTATAGCATCAGGAATATCTAACACTGGGGATATTACTCAACCTGAAGTTAGAAGCAACCTGAATAAAGAACTTCGTCTCAAGAATATAGATCAAGATATTCCCGATAAAACATCTCAAAGCATTAAATTACTACAGCGTTTATTGGAAGCATATGATAAATATCAGAGTTACATTACGGTAGAGAATACAGTACTTTCATTAGAACTTAACGAGAAAACCCTTGAACAGGCGGCTGAATATGCTGCATGGGAAAAGGAAAAAGGAGAAGTAGGTGGTGGTTCCGTTGTCGAAAGGATAGATTACTATTGTAAAAACTCTCTTCTTGATTCGGGTAATATTTTAATTGATCTACCAGGAATCGACGCACCTATCAAAAGAGATCGAGATTTAACTGAAAATAGGCTAAAAGATGAAAAAACTGGTGCAGTGGTATTTATGCCCTCCTCTGCTTATGAAGGGGCATTGTCTCAAGAAGAAATCGAGATTAATAGCTTGATTAAAGCGAATCCAGGGATTCGTAGCCGAGTGTTTTTTGTCTTTAATCGAGTAGATGAAACTTTAAGTGATGCACAAAAAAGAAATAAGTTTGCTCAAAGTCTTCAAAGGGATTTTGTTTTTTTAAGTGAAGATAGCGAAGATGAAACCAAACGAATTTATTCTACTAGCGCCTTATTAGGGTTTTATAGCAGCGTCATCAAAAAATATATTGATGAGAATGGAATTGAAGCTATAAATATACCCAGTGCAATAGAACATGGAATCAAAATCGGCAACAGCAAAATCCCCAAAAAATATCTTGATTCTCTAGTTTATTTTCTCCGTTACAAACAAAAACTTAACCTGACAACAGCTAGTGACCCAACTAATAGTGATGTATTAGCTAAGGAAATTAAGGAAATTATTAATAAGCATTCTTCATCCTTCGAAGATGTAGTTGCGGCAAGTGGTATTCCTCGATTGCAGCAGTCTATTCGTGATTATGTGAATTTAAAAAAACGACCCCAACTATACCTACAGTTGAATGAAGATTTACAGAGTTTATGTCGTCAATTGCGAGAAAAATATAAGAAACAATGGATCTATTTAAATAATTCACCTCAAACTACAGAAGAATTAAAAGCAGATGCCAAAAAAAAGATTGACGATGACTTAAAAAATATTAGTAAAGATTTTGAAAAACATATAAATCAAGTTAAAAGAGACTTTTCAACTTCGACCGAAGTTTGGGAGGACTTGAAAAAAGAATTTGAGGCTTTAAAAGAGAATACTACTCAATTCCTCAAAACCTTAGTCGATAGTTCTGATTTTTCTCTTGATAAACTTTATAAAAAAGCCGTTAACAATCGTATCGACAACGATAGTATTGCACCGATTGTTTCTATTTTTGTTGAACCATTTTACTCTTTAAGTAGTGAATTTCAGAGTTTCTTTACTAAAGAATCTAGTAAAATTACTCGAAAGATTTTCAATATTCTGATAAGCCAAATCCAAAAGCAAGACTATTATAATACATTAGAAAATTTGCTAGAAGAGGAGCCAAGTTTTTTACTTAATGAAGTAGACAAAGAAGGCATGATTTTCGTTAGAATTATTGAAGATGTAGCTAAAAGAATATGTCAAGAATATATTCGAGAATCAGCAAATTTTTACGATCAACATCATGATGCTGAAAGTGAATCTTCTGATTCTTCAGTAACTTTATCATTTATAGAGATTCTTGGTGAAATTCTTAAAAGTATTAAAGATAAATTTGGTGAGCCAGCACCTAACAAAAATATTGAAAACTCCATTCGAGATTTATTCAGAGTTCAGTTTTCAACAGATGAACAAGAACTAGAAAATTTGTTTAGTAGATTTGTCTTTCAAATTAAAGTTAGCTTTGGTGAACGTCTCGAACAAATTCGTCTAGACCTTAAAGATAAAATTCCTGATCAATTTAATCTAGCAGTACAGAGGTCAAACCAAAGACTTGAAATTGAAGCTCAAAGTAAATTAGATTTTTACGAATCTCAAAAAGAAAAATTACAAACTGAAATTAAGCAATATAATCGAATTGTAGATAGCATTAATAATCATCAGGATTGGAAATCACTGAAGTTAAGAAGTTTGTCTACCTGCGAAATTGATATCTAGTTTGAGTACTAAGTAAGATAATTTAATGGAGGAGTATACTTGTCTAGCACCAACTCAGAAGAACTATTAAAAAAGCTTAAAAATCTAGAACAGAGATTGAAGCTTGTAGAGCAATCTTTAGTTAGAGAAGATCATTCCTGGGGTATTATAAATGCTAGACAAGTTACAGGATATAAAGAAAATACTAAAACGATCAAAGCCAATATTTCTCAGTCACAGTTAGTAGATACTTATAATATTGTGCCGCAAATTTTAGCTAGTATAGCCATTAAGGTATCTTTAACGGCAGAAAGCTATCGACAAACTAATTTAGATGTAATTAATTTAGAAAAAACAAGCAATGGTAATTATTGGATTATTCATGCTTCTGAGAATAAGATTTTTTTAGTTCCCAAAGACAATATTAAACTTAATATTCCAGTAATGAAAACAGTCGAATTATTATTTGATTGTCAGGGATATCAAGGAAATAACACTCAAGATTTTTCTTTAAAAAAACCTGCCCAAGTTTCATTAGCTGCGAATAATCAACAGTGGAAGTTAGAGCAGTTAGGAGAGCTAGACTTTAATACTGTTTCTCCAGCCTGCCAGATACAATTAGAACTTAAAAATGCTAAAAAAGAAAGAGATAAGATTAAAGAGCAAATCCATAATTTATCTCAGGATTTTGTAAGTGTTCAAGAGTATATAAAAAAACAGATTTCAATAAATGAGCTTAAATTTGAGCATTTTACCAGTAGAATTAGACAAGTTTCAGAGGAACAGAGAAATTTGCTTAATTTGTTAAAATTAGCAGAGATTGAGCGTAAAGAAATATGCTTGCAAATTAAGGAATCATATCAGGTAGAAACCGAATCACCACACCCTACAATTACCCAGGAACAAAATCAAAAATATACTATTAATACTAATGAATCAGTAAAATCTCAAATTAATTCAAAAGATACTCTTCGAGCAACTACAAACAACTGGCAAAATCCTCAAGAATTATTTTCTCTAGTGGGACATACAAGTACAATTCGTTGTCTGGCGATCGCCAATTTAGAAAACGACAACAACCAACCAGTTATTATTAGTGGTAGTTTCGACAACACAATTAAGATTTGGCATCTTAAGCAAGGAGAATTAATCAAAACCTTAAATCTTACTTCCCATGTAAATGCGATCGCTATAACTTCAAATAGCGATAATTTTATTAGTGTGGGAGATGATGGTAAGATTCAAATCTGGAATATTGCTTCGAGTACCCCACAAACTATAAATGCTCACTCTAATCGCATTCTGGCTGTTGCCATAAGCCCCGATGACAAAACCATTTTTAGTGGTAGTCGCGATCACTC
This sequence comes from Cyanobacteria bacterium P01_A01_bin.83, assembly GCA_039030815.1. GTDB lineage: Bacteria > Cyanobacteriota > Cyanobacteriia > Cyanobacteriales > Xenococcaceae > Waterburya. The sequence goes on from JBCCDL010000007.1 coordinate 24,011, forward strand.
AATTAAGTCTTGGAGTTATGATACGGGTAAAATAAGCAGGATCAAAGAAAAAGGTAAAACTCAAGATAGTCTAATTGATGATTACGGTACTGTTATTGCTCTCGATGTTAGTCTAGATGGAAAACTCTTAGCTATTAGTACAGGAGATAATATTGTCAGGCTATGGCGACTTGAAACTCACGAGTTACATCCAACGAATTTTCAGCATTCGGATTTAGTATGGTCAATTGCCATCAGCCCTGATGGACAAACTTTGGTTTGCGGGTGTCGAGATCGATCAATAAAGTTGTGGGATATTTCTACAGGAAAATTACAGCATAATTTAACAGAACACTCCGCTGAAGTTTGGTCTGTGGCTATTAATCCCGATAGTAATACTTTGGCTAGTGGCAGCGGAGATCATCACGTTAAATTATGGAATTTAAAGACAGGTGAATTAATATCTAGCTTGGATAGTCATCTTAATTCAGTTTATTCTGTAGCATTTAGTCCTGATGGCAAATATCTTGTAAGTACAGGCAAAGATCAAACAATTAAGATTTGGCAATCACATTTGCTTACAACAAATTTAAACTAGATTATTTCCAAAAAATAAATTCTAGCGTTGCATCCCCTAGAAAGGATTTAATAATAATGAACATTGAAATGTCGCAATTTTCAGTCAAATAAAATCATATTCAACTTCTAACCTTGTTTTAAAATTACAGAATATTCAGTAAGACTTTTGCTTTTTAGCCATCGAACCATATTTCATTCCGCACTTATTACATCGACCTTCTACCCACTCAGCAGGAACTGAAAACTTCTCTCCACAACCAGGGCATTTAGAAAGCAATCTTAGTCTATGCTGATCGCACCCCTTTGTAGATTTAAACTGCCATTCCAGACGATGATAAGGGCGATCGCTGTAACAAGCAGCACAAAGACGAATCGGCTCTAATTTCATCGGCTGATTTTTAGTAGGTAGTGTTGCAATTAGTTCTTCTACATCCATCTCCATTACTTTACTCACCGCTTCTAACTCCTTTTGAGTTGGAAAGTGGTTGAAACGAAACTTCTCCCAGCGAGCAGTGACAGAACCAATTCCAGCAAATCTACCCAAGCTACCAGGAGAAGAAAGACTGTTAACCTCGTGTCTTCTCCATCTGCCTAGATAATGACTAATACTTTCCCCTTCATAGGGTCTTACATAGCCAGGGTAAAACATTTACCTATATTATTTTCTATAAACTGGCGGGGTGACAACCCCGCTAAACTATGCACTGTATGTGTTTCATTACCCTCAAACCTCTTTGATAAAATGGTAGTTTATTGATAGCTGTTCTCATTAAATTTTCAACCCATTTCCAACATATGTCCATACTTAATATC
>JBCCDL010000008.1:0-25224 GCA_039030815.1 Cyanobacteria bacterium P01_A01_bin.83
CCTAGTGTTCATCGTTTACAGCTAGGACTACAGGGGTATCTAATCCCTTTCGCTCCCCTAGCTTTCGTCCATCAGTGTCAGTTATGGCCCAGTAGAGCGCCTTCGCCACTGGTGTTCTTCCTAATATCTACGCATTTCACCGCTACACTAGGAATTCCCTCTACCCCTACCACACTCTAGTTACTCAGTTTCAATTGCCGATCCACAGTTGAGCTATGGGCTTTAACAACTGACTTGAATAACAACCTACGGACGCTTTACGCCCAATAATTCCGGATAACGCTTGCATCCTCCGTCTTACCGCGGCTGCTGGCACGGAGTTAGCCGATGCTGATTCCTCAGGTACCGTCAAAATTCTTCCCTGAGAAAAGAGGTTTACGACCCACAGGCCTTCCTCCCTCACGCGGCGTTGCTCCGTCAGGCTTGCGCCCATTGCGGAAAATTCCCCACTGCTGCCTCCCGTAGGAGTCTGGGCCGTGTCTCAGTCCCAGTGTGGCTGCTCATCCTCTCAGACCAGCTACCGATCGCTGCCTTGGTAGGCTTTTACCCCACCAACTAACTAATCGGACGCGAGCTCCTCTCAAGGCTAAATAATTTCAGCTCTCGCCATATTGGGTATTAGCAGTCGTTTCCAACTGTTGTCCCCATCCTCGAGGCAGATTCTCACGCGTTACTCACCCGTCCGCCACTAATCCCGAAAGATTCGTTCGACTTGCATGTGTTAGGCATACCGCCAGCGTTCATCCTGAGCCAGGATCAAACTCTCCATGATGAACCAAAATTCATTCAATCTAAGTTGATGTTTAGCTCTTTTTTCTTTTCGACCATTCCTTATTATGAAGATTTGATGAAGTTTTTTCAGCTCACACCAAATCTGTCATTTGGGGGTGGTTTTTGATTGTTTTCTATTCAAAAAACTATGTGTTTTAAAAACCGTCAAACTATTGTATTGTCTAGGTTCTGTCCGCTGCTGAGTCACTTGCGTCTCTCAACCGCGCATTTACCAATATAGGCAACCTGAATCTAAAAGTCAACCCCCTGGACTAAAGTTTTTAGGTGTTATCCTTTTTTTCTATTGATAATATGTAGTTCAAGCTTTGCTAGTTATACTGTTGGACAGCTTAATTCAAAATTTCTAGATGCCCAGAAGACTTCCAAACTCATTTACTTTTCTTAATAATTATTGCTTATTTGCTTTAAGGCATTAGTCGTAATAGAGATTTAAAGGGAGCAGGTAAGTTTTGTAAGAACATTTGAACTGTATAGATAATTCGTTAGTTGTAACTAGCAGTTCCTCATATTTTAGTTCATCTGTATCGATATATTTGACCTGCTCCCGATTTAAACAAGCAAAAGAAATATAGCAATTCTCAGGAAGCGTGAGGTACCTCTGACTACTAGGGACTAAAAAAAGTTTGTTACCTGCGTAGCTCAATTCCTAATCCCCAATCCCTAAAAAAAACTAATCTTATATCTAATGGCTTGATTCTCAGAAAGTGACAGAAGAGGGGTATCTTCAGTCAAAACCTTTAACCGTACAATTTTTTTTCTTCATTTAAAAGGTATTTCAATAATGTCGCTTGTCAAAGACTCCAGGCAGGTTAACAGCGATCGCTCATATTACTAATAGAATAATTGATTGGGTTGCAGGGGTGAAATAATTAATGTCTCAATATAACCTTGTATAGCTATACAGCTTAAGCCAACCACCATAAACTACCAATAATCAGCCCCGTCAGAATCAAGGCAAACCAAATAAACTGATTATCTGGTGCATCTGTAGGCGGTAATTCCTCATCTTCTAACTCTGGTTGAGTAGGTGGTGAATTGAGCTTCTTTTTCGCGCTTACATAGCGGGAGCCACCTTGATCGGCTGTAGATAAATCAGGGATTTCGCTCATCCAGGCTTGAGGACGTTCTAGTTTTGGCGCCTTCATAATATAGAGAATACGCTGCGCTTGTTCGCGAGTTTGGGTATCGGGATGAACAATTAACTCTTGAGCTAGAGCGATCGCCTGATCAAGGCGGTTAGCTGCTTGGTAGGCGGTAACTAACCAAATTTGCACCTCTCCCCCTCGACGAGAAGTGAGTGACACCAGTTCTGTTGCTGCTTCAAGATTTTCAATACTAAGACGATATTGTCCTCTTTCTAAAGCTTGTTTGCCTACCTGATATTTTTGCTGAAACTTTTCTCTGCTATTTCTCATCATCACAAAATACTGTGGTAATTACATAGAACAAATTATTAGTTATTAAATAATTTACCTCTACCACTCAACTAAATTAGGATCAATTATGAGTAATCAAGCTCAGTTCAAAACGAGTTGGAGAGCTGCTTTGGGAGTTCTAGCTCTCTCTTTAGGAGCATTTAGCATCATGGAAGCGCCTGCCAAAGCATCCTCACCTAAAAATCTCGCTATAGCTCAGGTTGGAGTCCGCAGTCGTGTTACTCCTCCAACCCCAATCAATTTACGCTCCCGAACCCAGATTCCCCTCCCAACTGGAGAATCTATTCCGCAATACGATTATCAAGGCAATCCCATTTATCAGAATGCCCGTCGAGGTCGTCGCCGCAGGTTTAGTCGTCGCGGTCGGTTTGGTAGGTTTGGTCGTCGCGGCAGATTTGGTCGTCGCGGTCGGTTTGATCGTCATGGCAGGTTTAGACGTCATCGCCGCAGAAACCGAGGCAACTTTGGTGGTCTGATTATTAAGAAAAAGTTTTAAGGGATTAAATAATCGACCAGTATTGAAAGTTTAGTCATTATAAACAGAGATTAAACTTCTAGCCAGCTAATTCTGAAGCAACAATCATTGAACCAATACCCTCGTTGGTTAAAATTTCCAATAGCAAAGAATGTGGCAAGCGACCATCGAGAATGTGAGCTGCTTTTACGCCCTGTGCCAGCGATCGCACACAGCAAGAAACTTTGGGAATCATGCCTCCTGATACAATTCCCTGATCGATTAAATTTCTCGCTTTCTGAATATCCATTTTATTGATTAAGGTTGTAGGGTCGTGATAATCCTTGAGTATTCCAGGAGTATCAGTCAATAAAATCAGCTTTTCTGCTTGTAGTGCGGCGGCAATTTCACCTGCCACGGTATCAGCGTTAATATTGTATGCCTGTCCGTTTTCATCAGCAGCGACGCTGGATATTACAGGGACATACCCGTTGTTAACCAGAGACTCCACCAGCCTGGTATCAATATTGGTTACTTCACCGACAAAGCCAACTCCTTCCTTGCCTACAGGACGAGCCTGGATCAAATTGCCATCTTTGCCACATAATCCTACTGCCAAAGCACCCGCACGGCTAATTAGAGATACTAATTCCTTGTTAACTCTCCCCGCCAAAACCATTTCCACTACATCCATAGTTGCAGCATCTGTTACCCGCAGCCCATCTTTAAATAATGGCTCGATGTTTAGCTTACCCAGCCAGTTATTAATTTCTGGTCCACCGCCATGAATCATTACGGGACGCACTCCAACACAAGAGAGAAAAACAATGTCATTGATGACCTTTTCTTTTAGCTGAGCATCCTTCATTGCCGCGCCACCATATTTAATGACTATTGTGCGGTTAGCAAACTTTTGGATATAGGGAAGTGCTTCGCTAAGAACTCGAACTCTGGTGGCGGCTGCTTCTTGAGAATATTCACTATCGTTGACCATGGAATTAAATACAAAACTAGAGGAGATGATGATCTTGTTTATTCAAGCAGTAACTACACAGAATTTAATGGGCGTAAGCGCAAGTGTTGGCATTGCCCAGTGATTTTATCTAAACCTGATTCAGTACAGTTGGAATTGCCTGACTGATTTGAACAGATATAGCTGTGGCAGATTGTTCTGGCTTGATGGGAATGTGAATGTCAGCTTGCTCATACAATGGACGGCGAACTGACAATAATGATTCTAGTTTGTCAGCCAATGGTCTATTTTGATCATTTGCTACTCTTTTTTTTAAGATCTCTAAATCTACATCTAACCAGACTACTAGACCCTGTCTAAGGTAACTCCAGTTTATTTGTGATTGAATGATACCCCCTCCAGTAGCAATGACGGTACGGGTGTAGCTTGATAATTCTCCTAAGACTCTGGTTTCTAGCTGGCGGAAATAAGCCTCTCCTGACTGTTCAAATATCTCAGGAATAGACTTTTTGGCGATCGCCTCTATAGTTTGGTCGGTATCAATAAAACGATAACCAAGACTATTAGCCAAGCAACCGCCAACAGTAGTCTTCCCCGAACCCATCATGCCTATAAGGTAAACATTTAATCCTTGTAAGGAAGTACTCATTATTAATCAAATATTTTTAACAAGTTTTTTGCTATCCAGGCGCCCCAGAGAGTCTCTCTCTAAGTTCTCTCATCCTTTAAGCTGATGAATAATATTTTTTCCTCAATTTCGCTTTGAAGATCAGCCACCAGAAGCGTTAACTGCTTAGTAGTGTTATTACTTACACTACCAAGAGCAATATAAACAGTTGCTGAGCTTTAATCAGCTATTAATAGTCTATGCACCTCAGCAATATTACTGATAATAAATTAACTTTAAAACACTATCACTTTTTAGGCATCCAATTGTAATCTTAAATTAAGTGGTTAGCTTAAATTTCCCAAGCAGCAATACTTACTAGTTAATTATTGCTCGTTAATTTAAAGAGTTAACAAACTCAATTATTTATATATATGTTGAGTATGGGGTTAATTTTTGATAAGTTTATTGTAGCTTTATATTCATGATCGGGATTGGGAACATAAGGGTGATCTAAATTACAGAAAAAATACACAAATTCATCTAAACTTCAATAACTGATTACAGAGTCTTTATTGAAATTACTATCTCTCCTTTAAAAAATTAATAAACATGAAATCACAGAATGGTCTGTGTAGTTGAGGTCTAGCCCTCTGTGGGTCAAGCTAAACAACTATGCTCGTTCAATTTTTAAAATACTGAATAATACTGAGTATTCAAACATAGCTTTAAATAGTATTTATAATATTTAGAATAAAAAAATAGTTATGAAATTAATTCGTGAAGTAGTAAAACAAGCACTTGCTACAGGATATTTAACCGTAGAAGCAGAGGAAAAGCTTAAGTTAATGCTACGCAATAAATACGAACTAGAAGATTTAGAAGCATTTATTGACCTGCAACAGGCGACAATGTTAGGAATGGTTCGCCAAGAGTCTAGAGAGGTATTTGTAGCTAATCAAAAATTTTCTTAAATCCAGTCCTCCTCATCGTCTTGAGGGGGATTAGGATCTCTTGAAGACTCTCTGGAGTTTTGACGATCCGATTCATGATTATGGTTTTTTCCCTCACTAGCCTCCCGATATTTGTAAGAATAAGTCGAACCTGAACGTTCTATATTTTGTGGCTTTTGTGGCACTTCGTAACTACTAGTTTCAGCAAACTGCCCTTGATCCTTTGTATCTTGAAAATTGCTGAAATTAGTTGCTTTACTTTTTCCTTTAGATCTTGACTGCCAATTTTTCTCTTCGGGGTACAGCTCATCATCTAAAATGACCTGTTTTCGGGTAGCATTACCATAGCCATAGGTATGCAAAGTTCGAAGCAACATGCTAGCGATCGCTCCTGTTAAGATAAATAAACCCATCCAGACAGCAAGGGGTAATGGGATTGACTGAGGGCAAAAAGAACTTCCCTCATCGCCACAGAGAAACTTGAGGGCAATAGGTTCGCGATTTTGCAAAAATACTACGCTCAATACGGCGACAATCAATATTAGTAATAATAATTTGATACGGCTCATAGATTCCTCGGGGTTGAGTAGTTAGTAGTTTAGTATCTATCGGAATCAGATTAGTGAATTAAAAACTTATCCTGTTATTTTACATTTGCTATTTTCTTTAATGTAATACTTGCAGATTAATTGATAACTTACTGCAATAGTAATTTTCAATAAAATAAGATTGAGCTACTTCTTATAACCTCCGTATGATAATTAACGAAGCGATCGCCGTTGAAAAAATTGCGATCGCCATCAACAATTTACCTTCACATTTATCTGGGACTAAAATTGTACAGCTCTCAGATTTACACTATGATGGGGTGCGTCTAAGTTCGCAAACACTCTCAACTGCCATCTCTTTATGTAACGAGGTTGATCCAGATTTAGTTGTGATTACGGGGGACTTTGTTACCGATGATCCTCAACCAATTTGTGAATTGGCAACTCAATTGCAACAGCTAAACAGTAAATATGGTATTTTCGGCTGTCTAGGGAATCATGATTTAATTCCTCCTACTTCAAAAGACATCATCACTGAAGCTTTAGCCAAAGTAAATCTTAAGATCCTTTGGAATGAGGTGGTTTATCCCCTCGGGACAGGATTGGCGATCGCTGGATTACCTGATTTTTGGTCGCCAGAATTTAAACCCGCAGGGGTACTAGACCAAATTCCTCAAGATACTCCCCGTATTGTTTTGTCCCATAACCCAGACTCGGCTAGTGTACTTCAGCAATGGCGCGTCGATTTGCAACTTTCGGGACATACTCATGGAGGACAGATCGTAATCCCCAACTATGGTCCAATAGTATCTATTTTGCCTAAAATTAGGCGGCGTGTTCCCAAATTCTTGCGTAACCGTCTGCCATATATAAAAGACTGTGCCAAGGTAACAATTAACTGGCAATGGGCATCAGGTTGGCATCAAGTTAAGAAAAATCAGCTATATGTTAACCGTGGTTTAGGAACTTATTTTCCTGGACGTTTTAATTGTCCTCCAGAAGTTACGGTGATTACTCTTGAATCAGAGTATGAATAGGAACAGGGAAAACAGTGAGTCTAAAACTTTAGCAGATGAAGACAACTTAGCTTATGGCGTTGTCACTTCTGATTAATTCTTAGGCAGATTATCTTTAACCTCTGAACGCTGAAATGACTGGATTGAGAAAGTTTGTTACCGTTGTTGGCAAATTTGCTAGTTTGAAAATTAAATTCGACAGAGTTTTGACTAGGGATAACGTATAACCAAAGGGAATTGCCCAGCCAACGGAGATGAGAATATACAGAGCATGAATTGCCCAGGCTAAAGGAGTTTCTGTTACGTGATTTGCCCAATAACTACTACTGTTTAGCAGGTCTTTTTTGATGTTGGAGTTATGGGATTTACCTTGAGAGTTGGTACCTATGATTTGCAACAGGTTTTTATTTAAAAAATCTTCTTTCATCATTGTCAAAACCTTGACGCTTTCTGGGTTTAAGGTCATGCCTAATGGATGAGAACGGGGAAAATCATGCCGCATCTGTCTTGCTATATAAAGCAACAATTCGGTCAAAGTCTGTGCCGCAGCCGCCACTGTTACCGTACTTGGTTCTGCTGTTCTGCGTCCGCTACCATTAACAAAAATTCGATAACGATGGCTATTATTGTTGTCCAGAAATGAAGAATTGCTAACGGTGGTCAATCCAGCTTTACCTTGGGTGCAATTGATAAAGCTGCTAATTTCTCCAGTAAAGATAAACAGTTCCCCAATAATTCCCTGACTAGATAAGTAATCAAATACATTAATTACCTGCACGGTAGAAAAGGAACGATAGTGCCAGACTCCCATAATTGTTGATTTTAGCGGTTTTACACCACTAGCGATCGCTTTATTATGAGTTGAAGCAAAGGCTGCCTCTAGGAATTTAGTTAAGTTATCTCCCTTACGATTAACGACTTTTTGAGCGACAAACAGGGTACGCTTACCATTTTGACCAATAACTAACCCTCCCCCCGCTTGTTCGCCGCGAACTTCTGTTTCCTGCCCCATTTGTTGAGAAATCTCAACCATTCTAGTGGGTAATAAGCGATCGCTATCTTCGAGTTTGCGTTCAGCAATCAAACCAAAGTTACCACAGTAAAAGCAATCTGCCATCCCTGTAACAAATGCCTCAAGATCGGAAAGAGAAGTTATGGCAAGCATTAGATTGGCAGTAATTAAGGCTTGGCTTAATAGATTATGAGGATAATACCAGCAACAGAGTGCGATCGCTAAATTAAAGAGGATGCCTCCTAGAGATTTTATTCTTATATCCCACCTTCCGCACGTCAAAATGTAATATAGAGTAATCAAGAAGAGGAGTAGAACAAAACGAAAAATTTAAGACTCACCACAAAACAAATGAGAATAAATACTCAGAGAATTAGAGAGTTAGACAAAAATTAATTTCAGCTAACATTGAATAGAGATAAAATAGTTTTGAATTTTATAAAAAACTGGCAAAGTAAACATGAACCAGTTAAAAGATTTAGAAATCAAAACAATTAATCATCTGGGAATTATCACAGTCATAATAGATGAAATAAGAATTGTAGAAATAATCAACGAACAATTAGGAGAAAACTCATCAGAAATTGTAAGTTCGGGATTAATTATCAAAGCAATTATTCTTAATGGACTAGGATTTTTGTCAAGACCACTATATTTATTTCCACAATTTTTTTCGGATAAAGCAATAGAACATTTACTAGGAAAAGAAATATTTCCCAAATATTTAAACGATGATAAAATTGGTCGAGTAATAGATAAATATTATGAATATGGAATTTCAGAATTATTTTTATTAATAGCCTTAGCAGTAGCAAAAAAACATCAAATTGATTTAAAATATTCTCATTTAGATTCTACATCCTTTTCAGTTCACGGAGAGTACAATAGATTGTTGCCTGGCTTAACAATCTCGAATCAAAAAAGTGATATTATCCAAGAAATACCTATAAAAATAACTCATGGTTATTCAAGAGACCATAGACCAGACTTGAAACAATTCATGCTGAATATGATAGTGTCAGGAGATGGAGATGTACCAATATTTATTGAAACAGGTTCGGGAAACCAGAGTAACAAAAAAATCTTTGGGGAACTAGCTAAAAAATATAAAAAGCAATTAAAGTTTGAAACAACGATAGTAGCAGATAGTGCTTTATATAGTCAGAGTAATTTGAAACTAAACTTGACTTTAAGCTTTTTTCCTAAATCGATTCAGGAATATTATATTTTATCTGGGTAATTGATAAGTTTTGAACGAATCTTAAATAAATTAATATCTGTTTGGTCTTTTTTACAAAAACCTAATTTTTTATGGTTAATTCTTGCAAACAATTTATAGTTAATGATAATAAATTTTCTTCTGACTATACTCTTTCTAAGCAATAGGTTTCAACAATTATTTTTGCTGACTTTTTCAAATATTAACTGCTTAAAATTATTGACATCCTAAGTGTTATATTTTGAAGTGCGAAAGGTGGGATTAAATATCACCTAAAAGATGAGATTACTAAACACAATCCAAATCATATTCATTTGAACTCCACAATCTCTAATTAAACCGATCAAATGCCTCGTTTGCTTGATAGTTGAACCTCTCAAAATAATTACTGCTACTGAATAATTATTCTGAATTTTGCAATTCAGCTTGATTTTAGTTGTTTAATATTTGTACTTACGATCTTCTCTGATGTTTCGCCATTTTCTCGAACTGCAAACCACAATACTGGCATTCACCTATTTCCCATTGTGATGGAATTAAAAAAGCAGTACCGCAGTTGATACATTTAGCTAAAAAACGAACGTTATGGCGATCGCATCCCTTTTTATCTTTAAACTGCCATTCAATTCGATGGTAGGGTTCTTCTTGATAACAAGCAGCACATAACAAAGTAGGCTTACATTTCATGGTCGTTCCTTCTGGTGGAAACATTAGTCTCAGGCGATCGACATCCACCATGACTATCTTGGCTAAAGCTTCTAACTCTTGCTTTTTGAACATTACGCCGTTCTTCTTTCATCAATGCAATGTCTAATTCTCGTTCGTTGAAAAGATAAGGATCGAACAACAGTCCTGCCTCCCAACGCTCCATTCGACTTTGGTTCTGGCTACGAGCATCGGTTTTTTGGTTGTATTCATCAACTATATAGCGTACTAAAATTTGCTCTAAGTCTTCAATTGTCAGCAGAGCATTTTTATCGACATTTTTGGGTCTTTCTTGTACGTTTCTACCTGTATATCCTGGCAGTCCGCGCAAAACGCGATCGTTCAAACTACGAAAGAATCGCTCTACGATTCCACCATCTGAAGGTCTTCTTCTTAAAGCACAACTAAATTCTAGTTCTACAGCTACTTGCTCTGTTATGTGGATCGAGCGAAAGTCTTTTCCGCCATCGGTGTAGAAGTAGTTGGGTTTGCCATAGCTAGTTCACTCGTTTTTTAGTTGATACTCCGAACCATTTTTTTTCTCTTGCTATAGGTAGCGCGATCGCATGGTTCGGTTAGACCTTGAACTATCTCCATCTTTAATCTGACATTGTCAGTTATTAGGTCGTCAGATGGCAATCTATTTTTGCTATTAGAATTTAAGCTTTCGGAGTTTTCGGTTAACATGACCAGTACTGAAATTAACTGAATTAAAAATCAATTAATTCAAATTTACTAACTTGCTTAGATAATAACGAAACCCACTTGCACTTGCGACATCTAATTTATTAAACTTTACAAGAGCGAAAAACTTCTTTTGAAAGATATCCGACAGATAAATGTTGATTTTTTTCTGTTTGCGACGAATAAAGTGTGAAGATAAGGCTTAAAAAGAATAAATTTGAAAAAAGCTCAAAGGAGAGCAAGATGCTTATGCAGAAAGCTTTTGAGGCTATTTGATAAAGCGACATTAACTTATTAAATAACGACAAATAATTATTGAATATACACTAGTTTTTGTAATCTCTGGATATAAGGCTGGTAAATTTCTTGGGGTTGACTCCAATGCTTCCATGCAGCGTTAGCACAATAGCCCCAGTTGTAACCGCTAAACGCCACTACATCGACGTGATCGCTACCTGGATAGTAATATTCAAATTTATCTTTATCTGGACTCCAACCATTTGGGGCGAATACCCACCGTACTGCATCAGACTTTACCCCTGTTTGAGAAAAAATATCTTGCACTCTTTGATAAGCTAGCTTGAAATTTACAGGATCTTCGCCATAGCTTTCCCATGCACCGTTCATTTCGGGAAAAGGTGCGATGAATGCCGAGCGATCTCCTTGAGATGACCAATTAGCATAGGCGCGAGCAATTTTACTCAATCCGCGATCTGCCTTGCCACTGGCAATTTCTGCCATAGTGCGAGTCGAAGTTAAATTGATAAACCCCGTATAGCCGTTGGTTTTTAATAGTTCTAAGGATACGGGAATGTCATAGGCGGGGTTGTGAGTTTCAATATCGATAAAGCTACCCACCACAGAAAACCTTTTACCCGCCCATTGACCGATTTGGCTGACTTCTCTATTTAAAATTTGGCGATCGCCCATAAAACTAGAAGGATATATTCCTAACAGAATTGGGTAGGCACCATGAGAAGTTTCGCGGGCAACTACAATCAAGTGATGACGAATAACCATGCCCAAACTTAGGGTTACTATTACCAACACCAGTCCGATTTTTTGCCATGTTTGTCTCAGGTTAATCATTTCGGTCTCAATTTTTCTTTGATCGCGGTGCAGTCTTGGACTCGGTTTTAACACCCGCCCAAACTATTAAAGGTTTGTCTACTTGTTCGTAAAGCAGCGACTCCAAAATAATGCCGTTGTTATTAGCTGTCAAAGCATCATTTGGTTCTTGTAGAGTTTCGTAGTAGCCGTTGTACCAACCTATTTCTGACTCCAGATTGGCTACCACAAAATCAAACAGTTTTTGCGTATATTGGTTGTCGTAAAGTACCTGCCAACCTACTGCTGCTTTAGCACTCAAGAATCTTAGGTGATTGTAGTTTTCTCCCGTGTCGGTGATGGTTGCCCAGGGTTTACCATTAGTAAATAAAGTGTTGTAAACAAAACGCGGATCGCGATCTAAATTATCTTCAGTAATTGCTGTTAATTGCTTGGTATTTTGATAACGAGCTTGTTGTGCTTGAATAATGCGATCGCTATAGGCTTTAGGTAATGCTTGAAAACCTGTCTCAATACCGTCTAAGAAATAAGGTTCGCTGAGGACATAGTTATTTGCCCCAGAATTTTGGGCATCCCTTAAGTCATAAGGAATACCAACATCGTAGAGATTGACAAATGCTGCTTTATCTTCATAGTCCAATGCCTTCTCGACATCCAGACCCCAAAGTTTTAACCCAAAAGCAGCATAGTTTTCATAACCCAAACGTCCTTATTGGTTATATTGTTCCTCGCCATCGACGATACTCGTACCGAACATGTCGCCGTCTTTAACTAACCTTGCCACATCCCAAGCTTGCCAGACGGCATCTGCTTGATCCTTGAATTTGGGATATTTAGCACCGATAATTTTCAACCAGATCGCCATCCGCCCCAAATCGATCGCCGACCAACCGATAGTTTCTTTTTTGTCTAAACCACCGTAGTTAACGGAAATTAAAGTTAAGCCAGCAGTACTTTGATAGTAAGCAGTGTCTTTACCTTCGCCACCATCAATAGTGTCTTCAACGTCAAAGTAGATGGTGTCGTTACCTGCATCCCCAGAGAGACTATCTGCACCCGCACCACCAGTGACGATATCGTTATACTTTGATTGGTGAGGATGGTGATGATAGCTTGGCTGGAGGTACTGGTGAAGACATACTAGTAGGCGGAGAGGGTCACGACTATGCAGCAGGAGAAGATGGCAACGATCTGGTTATCGGCGAGGCTGGTAACGATACTTTACAGGGTGATTCAGGAAATGATTCTATTTACGGTGGTTGGGGTCAAGACTCTTTGTTAGGAGGAGACGGCAATGATAGCCTCGCTGGCAATGAAGAAGCTGACTATCTGGATGGTGAAGCAGGTGTTGATAACCTCAATGGTGGTACAGGTGACGATACCCTCTTTGGTGGTAGTGGCAATGACTTTTTGTACGGCGACCTAGGAAATGATTTTCTCTCTGGACAAGATGATAGCGATACGATTATCGGCGCGGATGGTGACGATACCATCGATGGAGGTGCTGGTGATGATGGCTGGTTAGCGGGAGAAGGTGGCAATGACTCGATCTCTGGCGGTGCTGGTAGTGATGTGCTTGATGGTGGTATTGGTAACGATACTCTCGATGATAATGACGGCAACGACTATTGGCTGAATGGTAATGAGGGTGAAGATCTAGTTGACGGTGATGCTGATAACGATCTGTTTATCGGTACTGTAACTAATGGCTCAGATGCGATCGATCGCTTTACTGGAGGACTGGGAAGCGATACCTATGTTTTAGGGGAAATTAGCGGGGTTTTTTATGACGATGGCGATAGTAATACTGAAGGATTGAATGACTATGCCATAATTGCTGACTTTGATCGCCTGGAAGATCGGATTCAACTTTATGGCTCGGTAGATTCCTATACTGTCGATTCTTCTCCCTTTGATGCCAACCAAGCAGCGATTTATTTTGACAGCGATCCTTGATGGTAATGGCGATGAATTGATTGCGGTGGTGGAAAATTTAAGACCCAATGAATTCTTTATCGATGGTGCTTACGTCGATTACACTAACGGTAATAACTCTGGTACAGTTCATCCCAGCCAGCGATCGCTCAGATTGGGAATTGGTCTTTAGCGATGAGTTTGACGGTACTAGTTTGGATTTGAGTAACTGGAACACCCAATATTATTACGGCAGTCGCACCAATACTTTTAATAACGAAGAACAATATTACCTGGACGATGCTTTTAGCTTTAACAATGGGGTAATGAGTATTGTAGGTCAAAAGCTGGAAACTCCGATTGAGGCGTGGGAAACTGTTGATCGCGATTTACTTACCAATCAAGGTAAAGATCTTTTCTTTGACTATGGTTCAGGGATGATTTCTGGCGATAACCATCATGCCTTTACCTATGGCTATATGGAAATCCGCGCTCAGGTTCCCTTGGGAAAAAGCTTGTGGCCTGCTTTTTGGATGCTCCCCTCCTCTGGAGAATGGCCTCCCGAAATTGATGTTATGGAGATTCTGAACGAAATTGACCCTGATACCAATCAACTAGAAACTAATCTGTATACGACCCTCCATACTCCCGATTCTACTTTACCTGGAGGAGATTTCTATCAACAAAGTGGCTATTCTGGGATAGATTTTTCTGCTGACTTCCATACCTATGCTGCGGAATGGGATACGGATTCGATTACCTGGTTTGTCGATGGAGTAGAACTATTTACCGTTGATACTGGTATTACCCAAGAACCCATGTATTTGTTAGCTAATTTGGCCATTGGTGGAGATTGGCCTGGAGCAACTAACGAAAATACTCCCGATTACAGCACCTTTGATATTGATTATATTCGCGTCTATCAAGACAGCGCAGCAACTCTACATGGCGGTACTGAAGATGATGACCTTAGTCGACAAAATGGTAATCTCGCTGGAGAAGCGGGTAACGATAATTTAATCGTGGGAGGAGATGGTTTCTTAGATGGAGGAGATGGTAACGATATTTTGACTGGCGGTAGTGGGAACAATACCCTTATTGGTGGTGCTGGTGAGGATATTCTGCAAGATGGAAGTGGAGTCGATACCTTTACTGGTGGCGCAGGGAGCGATCGCTTTATCTTAGGAACTAATAGTAATCTAAATTACAATATCGAAGATAGTAATGATTATGCAGTAATTACTGACTTTAATTTGACAGAAGATGTAATCCAGTTAACCAATAATTATAGCCAGTATTTATTAGGTATTATTAATGGTAGTAGCGAACTATATTTAGATAGTAACGGCGATAATTTTATAGACAGTGATGATGAATTGCTTGCAGTAATTCAAGATATCAATAATTTGGATTTGACTCAAAATTATTTTGATTTTGCCTAATTTAATTTACCACATCAACTATTTTAATACCTTGCAATATTCAAATATTATTTAGATTACTTACCAAAAAATTTTGGTAAGTTTTTCTCTATTTTGGGCACTTTTATTAATAGACCTATAGATGGTAAAGATAAACTTAAAATTATGCACTTAGAATTCCCAGGTTTTCATCCTAAAGACGCTCATAATAAAGTAATGTTAATCTTAACTGATACTGGAGTTGAATATCTTAACTTAGATACCCAGGCTTTCTTATTTATTGCCTATAGAAATATTGCGGGATATTCGGGATGGATACCCAATTATGGTTCGATTCATATTTATAGTAATAATTCCAAACTTAATATCCATTTAAACTTTGGTGAAGATGTAGCAGAAAATTATCTCAAACAAATCAGAGAAGTACTACAAGAACAAACATCATATTGAATTAATAATTTAATATGGTAATTAATTATCAAAGGCATGAGGTATACTTTCATTATCTAGGGTACAAAAACATAAAGATTTTACCTCATGTATATCAATAATGCTTTGAATTATTAGTAAAAAAGATTCTATTTTAGAATTGTATTGTTTAAATTGGCTTCTTGAAAATTACAACCTAAAGTTATTGTACCTGTGAGTTTGGCATCTGTTAAATTTGCACTAATCAAAATAGCTTCAGTAAGATTTGCCCCACTCAAATCTGTACCCACCAAATTAGCTCCTCCAAGATTACAACCAGTCAAGTTAGCCGCGGTTAAGTTGCTACCTTCTAAATTAGCCCCAACTAAATTAGCTTTAATTAATTCTGCTTGATATAAATAAGCATCGATAAAATCTGCACCACTAAGATATGCTCGATTGAGTTTGGTATTCTCCATAGAAACCTCATTCAAGCTGGCTAACATCATCTCCGCATTACTAAAATCAGCATTGCACAGAAAAGCACCGTTTAATTCTGCACCAATTAATTCAATTCCTTGAAAGTTTCTTTCACCTTTACTGTATAACTCTAAGAGTTGTTGAGCTTTGTTAGCTATTTGGCGATCTGAAGATAAACTACTTTCTAAATCTTTTAGTAAGTGTAGTAGATAACTATCAACGGTACTGTATTGCTCGATGTTTTCTTGAGTAATCAATTGATTTAGTTGTTGCTGTCTTTGATTTAATTCTTTGATAGTTACTTGAATTTGTTTGAGCTGATGATTCAAATCTTGTAAATGATTGGCGATCGCTTTATTTAAAGCTGTGGTACTATCTTGTAGATTCTCAAATTCTAATAATTCCTTAATTTGATTAAGAGAAAGACCGAGTTTTTGAGCATATTGAATTAATTGTAATCTCTTAACTGTAGAAGAAGAATATAAACGATAGCCTTTGGTACTTCTCCGAGGAGATTCAATTAGACCGAGTTTTTCATAATAGCGAATAGCTTGAGTTGAAAGTCCGAATTGTTTGGCTATTTTTCCTATAAGTAAATCTGAGGTCATATTCAGAGCATATCAATAGTATGTGGTTCAACTTGGCTCAAATGCAATTAAATAATTTTCATTTATATTTTCTCATAGATAAGACGTTAACTAAGTTACATTAAAAGCTCAAAGGTTTAATCCTATTAGACTTCTTGAATATTCACTTTTCTTTTAATAAAAAAATGCTTTAAATTCTAGCTAATAGTCAAAAAATCCCAGTAACAATACTGAGAATAATTGTAGGCAAACAACCAATAACTAATAAGCTAGATAACTTAGTTGAATATTCATGTAGCGCTCGGTCGGCTACGCGTAGCGTAATCGCTTTCCTCGCATGAGCGGAGAATGTAGCTCATCATTGTGCGGTAAGCAAATTAACTATCAAACTAATTACCGAGGCATTATAGTCGATCGCATATTCGTTGGTAGCATAAGATTCTTCACTATCGATATAACTAAGCTGTCCCAAATTTTTAGCTACTTTGTTATCTTGTGCATCACTATTCGGTCCACCGACAACTAAACCAGGAATATAGATGTTTTTTGCCCTAGCAAATAAATGATTGACGTATCTTACGGGATTATTGCCAATGCCTGTAATAAAAGTTTGATTGAAATGATTGCGTCCCAAAAGATAATCTAACTGATCGCCCGCAGCAGCTAAATATTGAGGATTTTTGGTTTGTTGATAAGCGTAAACTAAGGTGATTCCTTCTTCAGCAGTCATTTTATTCGATCCCCATATAAAGCGATTATTGGCGATTTTATAAGCACTTGCTCGAACTTGCTCTAAAAGTAAATTTGCTCGCTGTATAACCTTGTTTGAGATAATAAGTACCTGGCTGAGTAATATCGGTAAAGTCAATAGTAGAAATTGCATCTGGGGTTGCCGTATCTTGAATTTCTCGCTCTGGTTGGATTGTCTTAACTACTTTTCTGGTATCGCGATCAATTAACTGAGGATGGGTTGTCGGCTTTTGATTATTCAATAAAAAGGCTGTTTTTTGCCAGCGAGGTAAATAACCTACTTGATTGACGACTATTGCCGTCGGTTTTTTAGCCTGTGCAGCTTTGGTTAGGGTTTCGAGATCGCTATCCAAACTAGATAGTCCGACTATTAAAGCTGTAAATAAAACTAACCACAAAGAAACTTTCGCTCTAAGTCTCATAATTTTACATATTGACGGTTGTTTTGATATTCGAGATTGTCCTGCCAATTAGATCGAGCAATCTCTTATTGTCTCCGCCAATATAAAGCCGATCCCAATTTTTCAACTGGGTATTTGCACTGTAAATTCAAATACATTTTGTCCCAGAAAGTTATCATTGCTTAAAATTTAGTATTTAGTTTTTATCGAGGTAATTATTGCTAGGTTGACATCTTTGATAGTTGATAGTTTTAGCCTTGCTTGCATGAAGAAAGTTATTAAAAGCCATATTTTATATCTAAATATTATTAATTATCTTGTTTAGGATTTAATATTGGTGGCTTATCCGCATTCAACATGACTTCACAATTAGCTGTAGGAGAAGCTTTTTTCAAAAAATAGTTAATGCTGTTATTACGCCATTGACGAGTATTATCCTTTGCCACATGAAATGAAATAGAACCATCTTCTAACTGTTCCACAAAAGCAGGACTAACGATGTGTGATGCGGGTGCAGTTTTAATAACTGTTTGTATTTTTCCTTCAACTTCTGCAAGTACTGCACGATAGTCTACTATCCATATACGAGAATCATTTGGCAATGCGAAAACTAATATATATCCTTTCATTGCTTCATCAGGAAAAGATATCGGTTTTAAAGAGAGATCGGGAGCATCCCACTTATGCACCTAAGTATAATTACTCAGCTATTAAAACGACGCATTTTTCAAGATTGATTAGACCCTTGACAAAGTACTAAAAATATACATATCAAAAAGTGGGATGCTCCCGTTGATATCTCTGAAGACGGTAAGATTCAGCAGCGAATTTAATTAGTTTTGCCTGATACTGTTGGGTATTATCGATAAACTCACCAACATTTTCCCCCATTGGTACTTTGGCAATTTCAAAGGTTTCCTTGGGTTGAAAATTATGATACTTCCATTTTGCCCATTCTTCATCTGTGTCGGGATATAGCTCGTCCTCCTCAAATATACGCCTTAAAGCAGACAAGTTAGGTAAAGCCTGTGCGCCATATTCGGTAATTAAAGGTTCTTCTGTGAGTTCGCCGTATTTGCGCCAGGTCGCAGAATACCAACCCCACCAAGGATGTTCGTTTACCGTCGAAGCGGGATGAAGATAGCGAGTCGAATCTAAACCTTTGAGACTATTAAATAGCTTTTGATCCAACTGTTTGTTTTGTTGTGGATCGTAGTTCTGATAGAGATACTGCATCCATTCGGCATCCCAAGGTGGTTCGTTATGCAAACTCCACACCATTACTGCGGGATGATTGTAAAGCAAACGGGCGTTGCATCAATGCGGGATGATTTAAAGAGGAATACTATCAAAATGAAGATAGTGAAGTAAAAGTTTGATTGATAAGCAAAGCATCTCCTCAGATTTGGAGTAGCATAATGTTTTACGTTTCAAGCGAGCTAGACAAAGGCGCATAGTTCGCCGCATGTATGCCTGAGTCGGGTATTTTCTCCTTCGACACGAGTCATGTAAGTTTTGAGAATTAAATGGTCACAATCATGAATAAAACAGGGATAAACTGTCCATCCATCAGTAACATATAAAAATGACTGCCAACCTCGAATAAGCTTCCATAAAGGCTTGAAAGTCTGGCTAGAGCGATCACCTAGTACGGGACGCTCGGGTCTCCCGAGCATGTCCAACCACGTAAGACGGCGAAAGTGGGTTCCGCATGTACGGCGCTTAACGGCACAAAAAAAGCCATCGTCTTGCCTTCGGAAGACTGGGACGCGAAGCGTCCGTCCATCGTCAGCGGAGCTGACTAGTAATGCGATAGCCTCTGTGAGCGCAATCTGCGCGTACGCGCTGCGCTACGAACTAATAACTTAGAGAGCGAAGCTAATTCACACTAAGCGTAGATCATAATGTACTAACCCTATATCAATCCGTAGCAGAATATCTTGCAGAATCAGATTTGTAACTGGATTTTAATATGTCTCAAAGACTAGTGTTGATGGATCATGATGGGGCAGTTGATGATTTTTTGTCATTGATCTTATTGATGACTATGAAAGAAGTAAAACCTGTGGGCATAGTTGTTACTCCTGCTGATTGCTACATTAATGCTGCGGTGAACGTAAGTCGCAAGATTTTAGATTTAATTGGCTCGCACCAAGTTGCAGTCGCCGCCAGTACTGTAAGAGGAATCAATCCCTTTCCTGCTGATTTTCGTCGTGACTGTACCATTATTGATAACTTTCCGCTGCTCAACGAGTCTGAATCAATTACAACGCCTTTGGCAGCAGTGCCAGGAGATCAATTTATAGTCCAGCAATTAAAGAAGGCTACACAACATGTCACTTTAATGGTAACAGGCCCACTGACTACTGTCGCATCAGCGATCGCATCTGAGCCGAGTATTATAAAACAGATCGAGTCAATTGTGTGGATGGGGGGAGCTTTGACCGTAGCGGGGAATGTAGAAAAAGTTTATGCCTTAGAACATGATGGCTCTGCCGAGTGGAATGTTTTTTGGGACCCTGTAGCGGCAAAACAAATTTGGGATACTAGCATTCCTGTTACCTTATGCCCTCTGGATTTAACTAATAATATACCTGTAACTCCAGAGTTTATTCGGCAGCTCGCTAAACAACGTCGATATCCTTTATCCGACTTGGCAGGATTATGTTACTCTCTAGCAATTCCGCAAAATTATTACTTTTGGGATATTTTAGCCACAGCTTATTTAGCCCGTCCTGAACTATATCAGGTTAAAGTACAAGAAACAGATATTATCACTACAGGAATTAGTCAAGGAAGAACTATATTAAAGCCAGGCGGTAGGAAAATTAAAGTCATGACTGGGGTTGACAAACAAAGGTTTTGTAGTTATTTGCTACAGCAGTTGGCGCTAGATTTGGGTAATTGATCTTATACACTTGGTTATCTGTGATTAGTAGGTAGTGGGTAAAGACTAAAGATTAATAACACGAGTTTTCAGTACCTACTCCGTAAGGTCAGCTAGGTTATTCAAGAACTTTCGTAACTGCCCAAATAATTGAAAAAATAGAGAGTTGACTAGAAAAAACTCGGTTAATGTCGCAATATAGGTACCATTGTCGGCATAAGTAGGGCTTGCTGAATAATAGGGAAATATTGACATAAAAGGGGTTTCGGGAAAAAAAAAGTCGATCTAGCTGCCAGGAAAATCGGTAAAATACAGAAAAACCCTTGCAATTTTAAACAATCGCTGAAATCACCAAATTTTGTATTCGTGCAAGAGATCTAGTATATTCGCCTTCAGCTTGTCACTTGTGTTATTTTTATTTTTGAAGATTCGTCAAAAGAAACACATCCCCAATGAAAAGATTTATCTCTTTTACCATAACGAGAATATATTTCCGCAGCTACTAGAATTTTATCAATGTTAAAACACTGTGCTAAAGGATAAAAACCAGGAAATACACGTGCGATTTCAATTGTATCTTTCAAAGTAAAAGGTTTATCAGGGTCGTACATTTCTATTTCACCGTTACCTTCTACATCAGAATGAAATGTGCATATATATAATTTGTTTTCTCCACCACCAGAGATAGACATAAACTCATTTATGTCATTTTCCAACTCTTGTTCTTCATTATTTTTTTCAAGCATTACTGTGTTACGATTTCTACCATTTAAAGATAGGATTGCATTTTTAACCTGTTCCCAACTTGGATTACTGGTAACAATTTGTCTATTATCATCTTCAATACAAAGACTTTTAATATACATAATAGGTTTTGAAAATATATGTAATCAATAATTCAGTGTGATCGCCGGGTAGGGTGGGCAAATTATGATTAGGATAGAATGTCGTTTCAGGTAAAGATCCTTGCCCATCAAAATTAGAGTTGTTATTTCCTGCAAAATATGGATCTGAAGTTGAGCAAGCTAGTAACTTCTCTTGTGCTAGATTTATCATTTTTCTCCAATTCAGTAGTAACATCCAACTGAAAGGGCAGCTCACGCATACCTGCTGCCAGATGAGTATTAAGCAAGTTGTAAGATTGCATAATGCGATCCCTAAGCTACGCAGAGCGTAATCGCCTGATCCTTCTGCTTTTATTGTCGATGATTAATTGTTGAAACCGCTATGGAGTTGCTACTGTTAAATTAATAACTGTTTATTTACCGTTAATATTAACGTGGATTTTTCTATTGCCGATCTCAGACAAAACTATACCCTAGCAGGCTTGAGCTTGGAGAATCTCGACATCGATCCTATCAAGCAATTTGACTTGTGGTTTCAACAAGCTTTAGATGCAGAGATAATTGAACCCAACGCTATGACTTTGGCGACAGCAACACCTGATGGTAAACCTTCTGCCAGGATTGTTTTGCTCAAAGGCTTTAATGAAACAGGCTTTGTCTTCTATACCAATTATCAAAGCCAGAAGGGACAAGAGTTAATTACTAATCCCTATGCTGCGCTAGCTTTTCTCTGGCAAAAACTAGAAAGACAAGTTCGCATTGAGGGTACGGTTGAGCAGCTATCAGCCACTGAATCGGCGGAGTATTTTCACAGTCGACCCAAAGCCTCGCAACTTGGTGCCTGGGCATCAGACCAAAGCAGTGTAATTCCTAGCCGTGAGGTACTAGAACAAAAATTAGCTGATTTAAAAGAGCAGTATATTGATGATGCGGTAATCCCTTTACCCGAACATTGGGGCGGATTTCGCGTGATTCCCCAGCGGATTGAATTTTGGCAAGGTCGTCCTAGTCGGCTTCACGATCGCTTAGTATATGATCGACAAGCTGATCATAGTTGGTCAATTAGTCGATTAGCACCTTGATGATTACTGTACGGGCGAATGGCCGTTCGCCCCTACTAATTTTGAATAATTTAGTTGTTTTAGATACGGTTGATTTAGCATTATGCTTAGGATTAATTGGCATTGCGATCGCTTTATCCTTATGGCGTAAACTAGCTTTAGAAAAGCAGCTGGCATACAGTGCCACACGCTCTTTGGTACAGTTAATTGCCATTGGTTACATTTTAGATATTGTCTTTGCGATTGATAATTGGCTAGTGGTACTGGGTATTTTAGGTGTTATGATGGCGATCGCTTCAGTGGTGACTCGTAACCGTATTGATCAAAAGCTACCAGGATTATTAACTACGGTCATTCTTTCCTTAGTTGCCAGCAGTGCCTTTACTTTAGGCTATGTGATTTTATTAATTGTGCAACCCGACCAATGGTACGAACCCCAGTATCTAATTCCCTTAGCAGGAATGTTGTTTGGGAATGCGATGAACGGTGCTTCTTTGGCGGGAGAGCGTTTATTAAACTCAATTAATCAAAATCGTTTGGAAATTGAAACCCATCTGAGTCTGGGAGCAACTGCAAAGCAGGCAATCTCAGGTTATCAGAAAGAAGCAATTCGTACTGGCTTAATTCCTACGTTGAATAACATGATCGTGATGGGTTTGGTAAGTCTGCCAGGAATGTTTACAGGACAAGTCTTAGGCGGCAGCAATCCTCGCGATGCAGCTTCCTATCAAATTTTAATCTTATTTGCGATCGTCTTAGTTAATTTAATTACTACTATTTTAATTACTGAAGGTATCTATAAAAAGTTTTTTAATCAAAGAGAACAGCTGATTAGGTAATTATTTTTGAGCAATTACTAAATCTGGCTTAGTTAAGTTTCACATAAAATCATAAGATAAAAGCAAGCGGTGATAGAAATCATTATCGTATTGCTTTTTTTGGGCATAAATGTAATTAGTAACTATAGAAAATATTTTCACCTATTTAATTTTAAGAGGACTATTTTACAATAGCCCCCAAAAATAATTAAAAAGATAAATATTATGGCAACTTATAACGTAAGCAATCACAAAGACTCTGGTGCAGGCTCTCTACGTGAAGCGATCGCCTTAGCAAATAGTAATGCTGGTCAAGATACGATCAACATTGAGATTAAAACTATCACCCTCGATAGCCAAATTGAAATTACTGATTCGGTTGACATAATCGGTAATAACGCCAATATCTTTCAGCTGGGTCAAGACCGTCTCTTTAACATCGATGATAATGACGATGAGAACTTAATCAATGTCTCTTTCAAAGATCTCTCCTTAAAGGATTCCATTTCTATACTGCTGATGCTAATGAAAGCACTGTAATTCAAGCAAAAAGTGCCAATAATGAACTCAGCTATAACTATGAGGGTGAATCATTTACCGCTTTAAGTAGCGATCTTGATAGCATCACAGGCGAAGCAATCGCAGGTGCGGAGGAAGTTTACCGTCTGTTTAACCAAGAGACAGGCTCCCATCTATTTACTATGGACGAAGGAGAAAAAGATTTCATTCTAGAAAATCTCGACAACTATGCTTTAGAAGGTATAGCTTACTATGCTTTTGATCAGCAACCAGAAAACATGAACACAGTTGCCGTATATCGGATGCTGAACAATCAAACAGGCACTCATCTACTGACTGGCGACGGTGATGAGTTCAACTACATTCAAGAGAATTTGCCTCACTTCTCCCCAGAAGCCGATGATGGAATTGCCTTTTATGTTCTTTAATCTACCTTAGTTTTTCTAACAGCAAGAAACCCTTCCTTTACCGTCGGTGGAGTTTCATTGAGATGTTCGGCATAATTGTCGATCACGATCTCTGGTACTTGACGCGATCGCTTTTTATTCCATTGCTTACAAGTCTCAACAGGAGTTCTGATCCACCAAGCAATCCAGTCCGCATTGCGGTCATCAATTTTATCTAGAAAAGACCTGCGCCAAACAAACTCAACATTAGTCGCATCATAAATGACTGGTTGCTTGTAGTCTAAGGCTAATTTCACGTGTTCGATGACTGTCTGTTCTACTTTACTCCAGTCTTTTTGAACCGTCTCATCACCAAATAATCTCAATCTAATCTCGTCGGTAGAGACAATTACCGAGTTTGGTATTTGCTGGTTTAGTTTTCTGGCAAATGTTGATTTACCGCTGGCTGGTAGACCCACCAGAAAGTGACAAAGTATGGGCTGGTTCATATTGACAAAGTCGTGATGTCAGCCCCGTCATTTGAGCTTAATCCTGTTTACTCTCGAATGGTAGCTTAACGAAGACGACGAGGGATCTCTGACAGTTGATTAACAACGAGATTCTAAAACCAAATTACAGCTTAATATCTATAATTTCCGAGAAACTTTATATTCTTTCCTAATAACGGTACTTAAACAAAAATTAAGCCCAAACAAACCCTAAGCTAGCTTTATAAGCTATAAATGCCAAATCATACCTTCTTTTGAGTCTTAAAATTGTTTGAGTACCGTTAGTTGTTCGTTCCTAGCAACTACCAAACTTTCACAACTTTCTCAGATTGTTAATCAAAAATATGAATGTAGATCGATCACTGATAGTTTTAGTAAGACAAAACCAAGGGTAACTAAACCGCATCTAATTTGAAACCAGGAGTTTTAAAGTTAACTGCTCGTAAGTAGCGAGTAGCGAGTAGCGAGTATGTCTTGCCATTTAACTTGCTTCGTTGCCAATTTAAAAACTACGGTTTTCTATGTAGACGAGGTTTATCTACTTTCAGTATATTGACTGTTGCTCAACTAGAGAACTTTCATAACATAAAAAGTTAAGGTACAAAGTATGAAAACGCTGGAAAGACGTAATGTTAAGGCTTATTTGGCTCTAATCGAAAGGCTATTGAGCTGCCCCCAAGGGGAGGAATGGATCGTGCTACGAAAATATGGAGAATTAGTCAATCCAGAATTAGTTACTGTCATGGAGCAGGTTGCAAAGTATCTTGCTAA
>JBCCDL010000009.1:0-24452 GCA_039030815.1 Cyanobacteria bacterium P01_A01_bin.83
CCAGTGGAAGTTGCTACTAGTTTTGTTTTCTTAGCTTCAGAAGACTCATCCTATTTCGCTGGACAGGTAATGCATCCTAATGGTGGTGCCGTAGTTGGCGCATAGATAGATGATCATGGGCGTAGCTGATTGCTACGTCCTTTTGTATCCAAGATTTTACAATTTATTTGCACTCACGTAATGTCTTTTCTTTATCTACTAAAGAAATAGTTAATTTGTGCTTTCCTCTTTTAGTTCGTTCAATAGAATCAGTTTTCTGGATAATTATGTTCATATCGTCACCAACTCTGTCTTTAAGATTATTAACTAAAAGCTTCTCATTTTGATAATTAAAATTATCTGTTGCCACAATTAAGACTCTAATTAAATCTAATTTTTCTTGAATTATTTGACCTTCTACCAAATTTGCAAGTCCACCAAAAATTATGCCCATTCCGCCAATATATTTTCCCGAAGGTGTTAATATATAATCTTCTTGGCGACCTTCAATACTATCAATAACTGGGAAGGGGCGTCCACAAGAACAAGTTTTGTGGAAGTCCTTAATAACCACAAAATCTCCAGTATCATATCTAATCAGAGGCATCGCTCTATTATGGAATGTAGTCCCTACTACCCTGTAAATATCATCATCATCAGTGGGTAAAAATTCAGATAAACTATAATCCATCATGTAATGATAATTACCATGTTCACACATAGCAATATGAGAGACTCTTTCTGCCTGACCATAATGATCTAAGATTGAACCAAAACACTCTTCAATAGCTAAACGACGATACTCTAATACGGTTTCAGATGAAGTAAAGACAGCTTTGACCTTAATAGGTGGTTCATCATGAATTTGCATATAGCGAGCAAGTCTGTAAATAGCTGAAGGATATCCTTCAATAAATGCTGGAGAGAATTGACGGATTTTTTCTATATAATAGGGAATAAATTGCTCTGATAAATGATATGAAGACATCACCAGCTTATTATCAGTAGAAATATATTTCCAGAACGGTGGTTCTGAAGCCTGGGGCGAAATAACGACATCACCTCTAAGACTAACGTATGGTTCATTCAGAAAACATTTCGCCCAATTTCTTTGTCGCCAAATAGCAGCATGTTCAAAATTAACGCTGAAAATATCTCTAGATAACTTTACTGGTGTTCCAGTTGTTCCACTAGTAGTTGTTTTAAACTTCCATCTCCAAGCATTAGAAACAAATTGACGCTCCTGACCTCTAATACTTGACTTTTTTAAAATAGGCAGAGATTTTAAATCTTCAATTGTTTTAATTTCTTGAGGATTTATCTTTAAACTATCTAATAAATTCTTATAATATGCTACTTCTTTATATGCTTTCTCAATATTTAGAGATACCATTCGATTTTGATACTCAACTAAATTTTCATAAGTAAGCTTTTCATTCGCTTGAAGCTGTTGCAATATGTGATTAAATAATTTTCCTTTACGCAGAATTTTCTTGCTATAACTGCTCAACATAGAAGATAGATCCATAGTTTTTTATATTTTTGAATTTTAAAAGTTTAATGATTAATTTAAATAAATATTTCTTTTCGAGATAACAGTAATAAAAAAAGTATAAAAATGCCATAAATTTAAAATTTAGCAATTCTGTGATTCTGCTCACACCTTTATACATTGAAATAGACTTAAATCATATAAAGATTGGATGAAGTATTTGATCATTTTTAATACTTTCTTCATAAACTTTGTATTTGATTTAATGACAAGAAATTTTTTATGGATGCTATTATAGGCGAAACTGGTATCGTTGAAGGCTTAAATCACAACAGCCAGACTATTTTTTTGGAACAAAATTATAATAATCCTGTGATATTTGCTCAACCACTCTCATATCAGGGTTCTGATGCTGCAATAGTTCGTATTGAAGATATTCAAAGCGATCGCTTTACTGCGTTTTTACAAGAACCAAGAAATTTAGATGGTATACGTACCAAAGAAAGCTTTTCATACTTAGTTGTAGAAGAGGGAACTTGGCAGTTAGATGATGATACTCTTTTAGAGGTAGGCACCGTCAATACTAATTTACTGACATCTGATGGATGGGAAGATATTGATTTTAGCAACAATTTTACCGCTGATCCTCTAGTTTTCAGCCAGGTACAAACTGATAACGGCAGTGATTTTGTTCGTACTCGCCAGAGAAACACAAGTCTTGATGGTTTTCAGGTTGCTATGGAAGAGGAAGAAGCTTTTAATAATTCTGGTCATGCTCAAGAAACTGTTGGCTGGATGGCTATTTCAGAAGGAAGTGGTAACTGGAGTCAAAACAATTATTTGGCAGGAGCAACAGGTAATACCATTGATCATAAGTGGCACACTATAGACTTCAGCGATCAGTTTTCTCAACCCCCTGCTTTTCTAGCTTCGATAGCCACTTACAATGGAGGAGATTCATCTGGACTTCGTTCCAACAATTTAGATAAGGCTCAGATAGATATCAAAATAGAAGAAGATACCACTAGGGATCAGGAAACTTATCATGCCAATGAAAAAATTAATTATTTAGCTATAGATGCAAATATTACTTTTTCAGGAACTAAGGTTGGTCAAGAAGGAAACCAGAACAATCAAGGAAATTTGTTGTTCAAATCTGGCTTTGAAGGCGATATTAAAATAGTACCCTCGGGTAATAACAAACATACGATATCAGGTACAGATTCCGAGACCAATTTTTCGTGGGATACTGACTTACCAGCTGAAAAAGCCCAATTTTTGTATTTAACTGGTAAAGAGTCTCCAGAGCCTTATATCGAAAATCGAATTGAACAAGTTCTTGGAGCAGATGGTAATTTAACCAATGCTCTCTATATGGAAGTGACTAAGGATTATAAAGGAGATAACTCTGTTACTCGCAATGAGTTTCAGTTATTTCCATGGTCAGATATGAGGCAAGGATATATTAAATATTCTATGAAATTGCAGCCTAATTACTGGGATGCCTTCCCTGATAAAGATGCGTGGAGAGTTTTTATGGAATGGAAAGAGCCTGATTTAGGAGATACAGGAGGAACCAATAATTATCGATTTAATACTTCAATCAAAGCTGATCGCGATCAAATACATTGGTCAGCTGCAACCCAGCAAGTACAGCCAAATCGTAGAACTGAATGGACGGCTGATAATAAAGAAGTATCTGTTCCTATCGATGAATGGTTTGATGTCGAAGTATTTTGGCGCAAAGGTGGTGAGAATAATGGTCGCCTATGGTTTGCAGTTAATGGAGAAGAAGTCTTAGACTTTCAAGGACGCACTCAGCATGCTGACAGACCTCAAGATCTTCAGTTTTGGTCTATATTCAAAGTTTACACAGGCTTAAATTCCTTAAAAAATGGACCAGTATACCAGTGGATTGATGATGTGGAAATTAGGTCAGATGTTCCTAGAAGTTTTTAAATCAAAACACACGCAAATAACTTTAACTTTACTTGGTGATATTCTTTTGACCACCAAGGGAGCAGGTCAAATATGTCGATACAAATGAACTAAAGTATGAGGAATTGCTAGTTACAACTGACGAATTATCTACACAGTTCAAATGTTCTTACAAAACTGACCTGCTCCCGACCACCAAAGATTACTCGTTAAAGTTATTATTGTTGAATCCAACGGGAAACAAGTTTTATTTTTGGTCATTCTCTTCTTTATTTTTAGCTTATTTGTTAAAAATAACGTGCTACAACTTTCTGGATTATAGAGTAAATATCTTAAGAAACAGTTCAGTTATTCTCTATTAATTAATTGCTTTTTTAGAGCGGTAATCAAGTAACTGTTGGTGCCATTCGGTAGCATAACTGCCAAAACGGGAACTCATTTTCTCCAAGTTATCACTATGGAGTTCAATCAAAGAATCTAAAATTTCTGGATGTATTTTACCCAATAAATGCGATCTGGGATTAGGAGACTCCTTCATAACGTGATCTTGAGAAACCGGCTTGACCCCAATGAAATCACAAATATTTGTCAAAAGTTTATGGGGGTTAGCTTTTATTTCATCAAAAAAGTCAATAAAAATGTCTTCAGGAGAAAAAAACTTTTCATATCTGGCTAGAGTTCCCAAATAATCAGATCTAGATAGGCAATCTTCCGAGTGCAAAAAATCAATTATTTGCTGATTAAGATTTTGAGAAACGCTTGTTCCTTTCTTGGCAACTAGAGCTTTATCTGCATTTAAATTTCTGGCAGCCTGTGAGTAAGAACGATCAATAGGATTCCTCAAGATGAAGATCAGCTTCAAATTGGGGTTTAAACTCCGAAGCCTTTTGATTGACGCTTCGGTTAGGGTTGAATAAGCTGGCGTAATATCACCAGTGATTTTGCCATTACTTGCTGCTTTACTGAATAAACTTTTATACCAATCGAGACTACCATCCGTTTTTGCATAATGCTGCCAAAAACAAATATCTTCTAACAAATTTCTCTTATTTATCAGCCCCATGAGAGAAGATCTGATAATCAAACGGAAAACAGAATACTGAAATAAGCCTTTTTCTCGACGAGCTTTTTCGACATTGTATCTTTGCAGAGTGTCATCGAATTTATCAAAATAATGAATCTCTTTTTTGGGGGGGGAGAAAAATTTGTGGATGTTTGGATAAATTATGATGTAACCAGGTCGAGCCAGAGCGCTGACCCCCAATACAGATAAATGAAGGTACGTTTAATAATTTAATAGTATTTATTGGCATATTTCAATTCCGAATTACAAAAAGAGCAAGCACAGAGGTGAGAAAATAAAAATCAGTAGAATCTTAATAAACTAGAATACTATGTTGCAGTTAAATTTGGCGCAATATTTGCACCTAAACCAAGTTATTTACGATTAATATTGGGAATTAAATAGCTCTTCATAACCTATTTTTTTATTCGATATTAATTTTTGCTTTGGTTGATTAAACAACTTTCCTCTTCTTAAGAAGACCTTAATGTAAGATTGTATTTAATACATTACTGTTTATTTTAAACTGCTGATGATATTGATTGGTACATTGACTTTAGAGATAAACAGTATTTACTAATATCTAGGGACTCAACCCGCTTCTTTGCTCTCATCCCAAGAGAATTTCTGATATTCTCATTTTCAATTAGATATTGCATTGAAGAAGATAGATCCTGAATATTTCCTGGACTTACTAATAATCCGCTATCACCATCGGATATTAACTCGGGAATGCCTCCTACAGGCGTAGTAATAACCGATAAACCAAAACCCATTGCTTCAATAATCGACATAGGTAAACCTTCATTGTGAGATGGTAGAACAAACACATCGGAGTTGGCAAGCAAAGCATCTCTTTCCTCGGAATTTACCCAATTAAGAATTTGAATATTTTCTATCGAATTTATCTCTTGAGCTAACTTTTGAGCTTTATCCACCTCTCCATCTCCTGCCATGATTAGGTTTGCTTGCCTTCTTTGTTGCACAGGAATCTTAGCAAAGGCTTCAATTAATTCAAATGCTCCTTTTCGGTCTCCAATACGCCCTAGAAATAAGAAGTTGGTAGTAAAACTGTTCTTCTTGACTTGATTAGTTTGTAAAGGGAATTTGACAGGATTGGGTAATATAAGAACCTGACTGTCTTTTAAGCCTAGGTTTGTAACATAAAATTTCTTCCAACTATCTGAAAGAGTAATAAAAAGATTACAATTGCAAAATAAGCGATTAATTATTCTCTGAATCCAAAAGGGCATATTACCATAAAATATATCAAATCCAGAACCATGAGCGTGGAGAATTATTCGCTTACGAAATAATGATAGCAAAAGAAGAATAATTAATGTTCTAAATGTGCTACCACGTGAGGAGAAATGAATATGAAATAAGTCTACTTTTTTAACAAGTAAAATCCAGATTAAATTTGTTAAGGCTCGGCTAAATACAAAAATTTTTTTTACTACTGATCCATCTTCAAGAGTAGGAATATGACTCAAGTTTACATTAGGGACACCCTCTTCTAATATTAGTTTTTCGACTGATGATATTCCTCCCATTACATTTAAACCAGCACCTAACATGACAACTTGTAACAATTTATCTTTACACACTAAGTTCACCTATAACAATACAAAATAAGTTTATAACGCAGTAAGTAAAACAAATCATAATAATGGGAATAAGTAAACACTATAAATTGGCATTATTATCTAGCTTTACAACGCGGTATTTATGGAGTCTATAGGTTCTAATTAACCCAGGTATAATGCCTTCATCTCTAACATGAAAATACGCTGATTTCCATGCATCGTGTAACATCAATATTTTTTCTGCAAGAGACGTTAAAGGTTTAAATTTTTTGGCAAATTTTAGTTCATAATTTAAAGAAACAGCAACAGGATAAACTATCTCTTCTATTCTTTTTATAGTTTTTGGAGATAATCGCTCTAAATACTTATACTTATTTGATTGAACAATTCTAGTTTGACCTTTAGTATCTCCCAAATTTTCAGTTGGAAAACTCAATTGCAACATTTTGGGGGTAAATTCACATTCCAAAAAATTACAAATTCTGGTTAATACTTTTTCTGGATCTTCAACTAAGTTCTCATAAAATACCTCAAGATAATCATTAGAAAAATCCTGGCTGGCTTTTCGAGCTTTTTCAATTTCGTGTCGCCAGCTATTTGCAGAGCGATAAATGCTTTTGCCCCAGGCTTTCTTAGCAGATATACAATAATCACCAGGATGTCTAATAATATGCACAATTTTTGCCTGGGGATATAATGATTTTAATAATTTTATTCGAGGTAAATATTGTGGAGTTTTATCTCCCCAAATAACATCTTCTTCTTTATCTGAAGAAATATAAAATTTAAATATAACCTCAAAAATCTCACTCCAGGAATTTCTGTTATCTAATTTATTTTTCAAATGTTCTTTCGTTAAAGTTAACCCCATTGAATCCATATTGCCCCAGAAAGTGGTATTACACAAAGACTCATAGAATTTTTGAAATTCGTCATCATTTTCGAACTGAGGTGGATTGCCATATTTATTAATTAAGTAAGGGATAAAACACGACTCTATGGTCGGAATACTAATTCTAGGATGCTGGTTTAATAGATCTCGCAAAAGTTTAGTTCCGCTCCTATGCATCCCAACAATAAATAGCGGACCAGTAAATTTATCTTGGTTTTCCATTATTTAACACTAATAATTTAAATCAAATGTACTGTCAGTTTTTGAAGACTTTTTGTTTTTTTACAAGCAAAGAACGTAATTGTTGTCGTAACTGTAAAGGAATTAACCATAGTAAAAAAAATGAAAGCAAATCGATAGCGCGTGGTTGACCATTAGAGAATGATTCCTTTAATAGCGGAAGAAAAGCTTGCCTGTCGCCAGCAATAGAAGCTTGGCGAGTTGCTACTCGCAGCAAAAAACCAGCATAGGCTTTGGGAGTGATATAATCTCTAATTGAGCAAATCCATTCTTGAGCAAACTGCCAATTTTTTACGTTGGTAATTCGTTCTCTATCTTCTTCACAATATCGGGTTACTAAAACTTCTGGAATTACTTCAACTGTTACTTCTATCTTGGAACTTGCTCGAATCAACCAATCCCAATCTACATGTTTACGTAATTTCTTAGTAAATGGAACGATCTGTAATAGCTCCTTTGTGGTAAAAAAGGTAGAAGTTTGAATTGACTCGGCTCGCTCGAATAAAGATTCTCTGACAAATAAAAATTCGCTTATATTTTCTTTGGGATTTGGTAATCTTTTAGGCAGTATGGCTTTGTCAGTTGGGCTTTTTGCTATATAGCGACTAGCAATAATAGGGAACTTGGATAAGGACTTATTTGCAGCTGCTAATTGAAGTTCCAGCTTTTGAGGAAGCCACTCGTCATCATCATCGAGAAAAGCAATCCATTTACCTTCAGCTTCTGCGACTCCTTCATTTCTAGAATCAGCACAACCGACATTTTCGGGTAATGATTTAATCTTTAGCCTAGGGTCGTTAACTTTTTCTAGCTCACTAACTGTTGCTTCGTCTGGCCCATCCACAACTACAATTACCTCAATTGATTTTAGGGTTTGCGCTAAAGCACTTTGAACTGCTTTGATGACGATTTGGGGGCGATTGAGAGAAGGAATTACTACGCTTACTGTAATTGGCTTTGTATGAGACATAGTTACTAATTGTTAAAAATCGAGTTGATAAGATATTTGTAAATAGTTTTTACTTGATCTCAGGTAATAGTCTCAGGTTTTGGTTAAGATTGAATGTCAGGAGCATTATAAATATTAGTAGTTTTTCTATGAGTTGAGATGACCACTGCACTATAAAAAGCCCATATTATAGAACGACTATCTAATGTACTTTCAGTGATATTAGTCAAAACTAATAATGTCAAAAACCATAGAGGCCAAAGACCATCAACTGATCTAGTAGATCTTAGGTAACTGATAGAACGTATCAATGCATTGACAAAGACTATCACTGCTAATATTACTCCTAGAAGTCCAATTGAAAGCCAAATATCCAATAATCCATTGTGGGCACTAGGTGGTTCCCAAGTTTCTATTCGCCAAATTTTACCTGATTCTCCATTCCATCCTGTCCAGAATCCTCCATAACCGTACCCAAACCAGGGACGTTGGCTGATCATCTTTGATACTAACAACTCCCATAGAGGAATACGACCAGTTAAGGTTACATCTTTACCTAAACTAGTCAAAATAGTTTCAAATTGAGTTAGGAAAAATAAAGTAGTAACACTAATAGAAATAATGACAATGCTAAGAAAAGGAATAAGCCAGCTATAAGACCAGCGTAAAGCTCGATATAAAGGAAAAATAGCTAACAAAGTTAGCACAATCACTAACGCAGTTGCCGAATTTGATAATATGACGAGGGCAAAGGAGAAAACTACACCACTCCACATCAGAAATTTGTACTGTTTACATGCTATTGCCTGTAGCAGAAAAATCATCGTACTAATTACCATAGTTCGACCAAATTGATTTTTATGGCCATAAATACCTCTCCAGGCTCCTTGTAATTCTCCACCAACCATAATTCCTTTTTGAGGCAAAAATAAGCAGTAAAAAATACTTAGTATTGCTGCAATACCAAAAGACCAAGCTAATATTCGCAATTGCTCTTTTGTGCTGTAACGTATGCCTAAAGACAAACCAATTAGCAGTGTCCCAATAAACTTTAGATTCATGTATAAAGATGCACCAAAGTCAGCAGCCCATGCTGTAGAAATAAACATAAAACCAATGTATATCCAGAAAAAATACTCCTGAATAGATTTCCAAATTGTTTCTTTCCACCCCACTAATAAAAAAAATACAGTTGAAGGATAAGCAATAAAAGCAAGAAATTTAATGTCAACTCCTCCTGTAATCCATAATATACTTAGTACTGTAAAAACTTTTTCAAAAAGAATAACATAATCTCCAAACTTAGATTTCACGAAGTTTCACCTCCACGATCATGATGAACGTAATACCAAGCGACAATACTCCAACATACCAATGCTAATAAACTATCTGATCCCAAGGTTGACCAAATAGCCCCTTTCCAAGAAAATAAAGGAATTAACCATAAATTAAGTGCAAAATTAAACAGAGCAATAGTAACCTGCATAATCGTGCGGAGACCTTGAAGATCTGCACCTGTCAAAGTATTTCCACCCAGGGTATGTAAACATCTTAGAAAAGGGAGCAAAGCCAGCCAACGAAGTACCTCCACACTCTCTGAATATTCTGCCCCCAAAATGAAAGGAATTACTGGCGCAAACAGCCAGACAGCTATTGCAATTGCTAGGCTGTAAGCTATTCCTACAGGTAAAAGCTTTTTAGCAAATTGGAAACTGCTATGAATTCCTTTTGCTCCTTGTCTAAAAAATCTAGGATAACTAGCAAACACTAAGGATAGAATGGGTACAAAAGAAACATCAATTAAACGATATGCTGCCGCATAAATGCCAGTTGCTTCTAAGGTTGAAAGTCTTGCTAGCATAGTCTTGTCAGCATTGGCATATATACTGGAGGAGGAAGAACTTACTGAGAAATAAAAACCTTGAAGTATTTCGGCTTTGAGGCGTGAGATTGCCAATTTGGGCTTTCCTAAGTAACGATACACGAAAAAAATACCAATACCAGCAGCAAAAATTGTGGCTATCATATATAAACCCGCCCAGATAGCAATTCCTTTCTGGGGAAAGAAAGATATAAAGCATAAAGCCGCAGCTAATCTCGATGCACTAGGCAAAATTTCTAGTTGAGCTGATACATTCAATCTCCCAACAGCCTGAAAAGCTTTACCCGCTGTTTTCAAAGTAATTGAAAACAAAAGATCGGATATAGCCACAAAAAGGATTACTATAAAAGGAATAGTTGTGGTTAAAAAGATAGAAGAGTTGAGCAGAATTACGATGGTTAAACCTAGACCAGATAGAAAAATTGTGAATAAGGCGTTTCCCCAGTATTCCTCAAACAAATTATAATTTCTGCTGACATTCTTAAGTAAAATAAATTCACTACCCCAGCTAGCAAAAGGCACGATAATATTAATTAGGGCAACTACACTAACAAAAGCTCCATAGTCTTCTACTCCTAGAGTTCGAGCAATGATAATAAAATAAACAGATTGAATTAATAATCGGATTACCTTCGCTGACATAATCCAAATTGAATCCTTAGCCAAAGAAGACTTTTTTAGCTTATTAATAAAAGATTTAATCATCATAATTTTAAAAAATATTATGCCCCACCAGTTATTAATAAGATGTCATTAATAATATTTTAATTAGAATACTTTTAAGCCAGATCAATTTCGCTTGAAGCTCTAGTTACTAATCTAACCAGGCTGATAAATCTCGCTGTATTATTTCTTGAAGTTCGATAATATCTTCCCTAAACAACTCAAGAACTTTCTTCCTGGTTTTTACATTAAGAGATGGCTTTTGTTGCATATTGTTATTTCTTATATAGCTGGCTATCGTCTTTCCTGTTTTACTAGGTATTAAAGTCTTTAAAAATTTTCGTAGGTAGTTTTCTTTCTTCATCAAATTATATAATGCTCTACTCTTGGGAATTCCTGACACATTATAACGAATCAAAAGTTCTGGACTGAATTGATCGTCTACATCTAAAAATTTAAAAATGTCTGCCAATGTTTCCCGAGGATGATTGTTGAATTCTTCATAAAGGTAAACTCTAATTTGCTTAGCAGGAAAGTGTTCAAAGTATCTTTTTAATGCCGCAGAATATAATCCCATGTTTTTATATCGCCACAAATAACCCCAATTTTTTTGAATTCGTTCATCTTCTTGCATCAAAGCTTCAGAAAAATTTTCAACTTCAATTTTTTCTAAATCATCTCTTTTAAGATGCATAAATGCTGAAAAGGCTCTGTCAACAGGATTGCGGAGAATAACGATTATTTTAGCATCTTGCACATAATGTTTAATACGCTCTGGAGCTTTGGTATTTTGTAAATACAAAGTGGTTCCTTCTCCCAATGCTGTTTCATCTTTGGCGCCTTCAAACAGTTTGCAATATGAATTAAGATCGGTGACTATACTTTTAATTAGGCGGTCAGCTCCTGGTCCAGAAAATTTTAGTTCTTCCCCTTCAAAAGCAAAAAAACCTGGCTCAGCAACAGGGCTAATGTATATTTGAGGATGCTCTTGTAAGTAACGGCAAAGAGATGTGGTTCCTGCTTTCTGCGCTCCAATTAGAAAAAAGTTTGGCAATTTCATTATGTTATTTTTTAAATTTAATAAAAAATTAAATGTATATAATCTCAAAAAATTATCTCAAAATTTATAGTCAAATAATTCAAAATCCTGAGAGTAAATTTGAAAAACTTTCTCTTTTAAACCATCATTATAATAATTTTGATATGAACGATGATTAGTTTGATTGATTTTAGGTATGTTTAATTTTGGTAATCCAACTTGTTGACAAACATCTACAAACTCAGTATTTATATTTTCAACTTTGCCAATGAAATGACTTTCAGGAAACGCATTTTTATACAAATTTACGTAAAAAGATCATGATTTGATGTGAGCTAAGTCGTGAAACGATTTTACTGAATCTGATTCAAGCCAGTCTACAAATTCAGGAAACGACATTTTTGGCTTTAGATATTTCCATAAGGATACCGTACGAGCGTAAGGATTACGAGTAAAGGTAAACATAAAATAATCTGGTTGAGTTAATTCGCTTACCAGTTCCATATGTTTCTCTGGATTGGTAACTATGGCTTTAAAATATTTTTGAGGATTAAATAATTTCTGCAATATTTTTCCAATTAATTGCTTGCCATAATCATCTCCATACACAGCTCGAAAACTATGTATTTCAGAATATGATTTAATTATGCTTCTTACAGATGTTCCCGCACATTTCGGAATTGCCACAAATATAAACTTATGTTGTTGTGAAATCATAATTCTTAGCTTCTTATTTGAAGGAGTTAGGTAAGCAAAAGCAAGCGCCTTTACTACCTGAAAACTAAATTTTATTACTTGAATAAAGGTTTTTATCTCTAATATTTGCTAAAAAACGTATAGCCTAAAAAAGCGAACGATAGATGCCTATACATTTTCCCCATTAACAACAATCCCAACTACGTTTTGACCAGTCATTTTCAATAAATTTTGACATTCTTGAGCTTTAGGATAATCTAAAACTTCTATTCTCGATACCAAAAGAATACTGGCATTAGCAGCATTACCAAGGTTTAAAGCATCTGCACGATCGCTTAAAGCAGGGGAATCAATCAAAACGTAATCATATTCCTGTGCCAAATTATCAAGCAAAGTTTTCATTTTTGGCGAATTGATCACATCATAAGGATTGTGGGGAATTATTCCTGAGAAAAGTATATCTAGATTAGGCCCAACATTATGAACTAAGATGTCGAACATCTTGCCCCCTAGAATAATATCAGATAAGCCTTGTTCGTGTTGAAGGTGCCAAATTTTGTGCTGAGAAGGTTGATGTAAATTTGCATCTATCACCAATACCCTTTTGCCCAAACTAGCCATATTGACAGCTAGATTAGAAGTTATGAGAGATTTACCCTCCTGAGGGGCAGCACTTGAAAGAACTACAACTTTATTGTTAGTTAATTGCCTTTCCAGTAAAACTGCTAATCTAGCTTGCAACATGGAAAATGATTTGTTAGCCCATGGTTCAGTAATACTATCTCCTATATTCATTTTTCCATCTTCAGAAACAACTAGTTGGGGATCATTATTAGTAGCAAATTCTGAATCTTCTCGATGTTTAGGTAGATGGGGCATAATCGATTCATCGAGCAGCTTTTTCAGGGGAAATGAGTTTAATTCTCGATTTAAGTGGGGGATAGTTCCAATAATTGGGTAATCAAATATTTCTTCAAGTTGATTAATGTTTTTGATTGATCTATCCCTCACCTCCAAGCCAGCCATGGTAGTTATTGCCAGGACAGGAGCTAAGGCTAATCCTATGGCTAATGGAAAGACAAAGGGTAAACGGGATGTAGAAGTTTGAGCCGACTCGATGATGCGTACATTATTAAGATTTTGTGGTTCGGCTACAGTTATATCTTCCAGACTTTTTAGTAATGAACGATAATTCGATTGAGCAGCTTCCAATTGGAGTCGTAACTCTGTGTACTCATTCTCTATCTTAGGTATACTTTGTAAGTTTCTCTGATATTCAGCCTTGAGCTCGCGCGATTGAGCCAATTTTCTAGTTAAACCAGGTATTGTCTGCTCTACTTCAGCTAGAGATGAGGTGAGTTCCTGCTCAATAGTATCACGGTTATTATCCTGAAGATCGGAGATAGTAATCTGCCTAGTTGATGTACTGGGTATTTTACTTACTTCTCGTTCGAGGAAATCTTCTAAATATTTAATCTGACTATTCAAACTAACCATGCCAGGATCATTATCTTCAAAAATTTCTTGCTTTTGAACTATTTGGTTTTGCAAGCTAGCTAAAGTTTGCAATGCTTCTTTAACTTTAGGTGATTGACTGATTACTCTTAAAGCGATCGCCTGTTCCGAGTTCATTCCTAACTGCTCTTGCAGCATTCTTGATTTGGCTCTAGATTCCTGTAGTTGAAGTTGAATGTCTTTAATTTCTTTTTCAACTTCATCTCTTTTTGTCACAATGCTTGATGACTCACTTTCAACAGCAACTATTTGATATTTTTCCTTAAATTCCTGCAAAGCCTTTTCTCTGTTCTGAACCCTATTCCTGGCTTTTGGTAACTGCTTGTTGACAATTTCTTTGGCCGACAGGATATCCTGTCGGTTATTAAGGAAGTTGTTTTCGATATAAGCTTCCATTAATTGATTAACAATTTGTACTCCTGCTTCAGCATTCTCACTTGTATAGCTAACATTGACGACATCGGTTCCGACAATTGGCTCAACACTAAGCTTGCTTAAAACTTCTTTTGGAGACATGCTCTGACTAACTTGACCAGACTGTTCTAGAGCAGATAAAGCTTTTTTAGCAATGGGAACTGACCTTAATACTTCGATTTCTGTAATCATCGGATTGGCATCACGGGCTAAAGCATCGAAGCTATTTAATTCCTCTCCGATGCCAGTCAGGGCTGAAGTCCGATTGATTTTAAACAGCAACCTACCGCTGGCAACGTACTGGGGCTTTTGCTTCATTGCTACTAAAATCGCCAAGCAAAAGACCCCTCCCATAACTAAAAATCCGACTTTCCATCGTCGTCTAAAAGCATACCAAAGGTTTCGCAAATCATTATCAATATTTGTAGATTTAAAATCTTGGCTTATCATTATTTTGTAAAAAAAAAGATAATGTTGTGTAATTTACGTCATCTTATACGATTATGATATTGAATTTATTCCCAAAATAGCAGCATAATGTAAAATGATGATTAAATAGTGATGTTCAATGCAATTTAAAATTAAGTTAAATTGAAAGTTTTAAACCAAGGTCATGAGCTTTAAACTTACCATGAAATGATTCAGTTGTTCAAAAAACTGTCTTTTAGACTCTTTTTCACTAGCTTTACATAATAGAG
Source organism: Cyanobacteria bacterium P01_A01_bin.83 (assembly GCA_039030815.1). Lineage (GTDB taxonomy): Bacteria > Cyanobacteriota > Cyanobacteriia > Cyanobacteriales > Xenococcaceae > Waterburya. The sequence continues at coordinate 15,047 of JBCCDL010000009.1, forward strand.
AAAAATTTGGTCAAACACCTGCAATAACAATTGAAAATATATTTTTGTATCATCAATAACAATTTTTGCAGAATTAGTTTGATAAATATTTGACTACAGTGTATTGTTAAATATAATTTAAAATTTGCAGTTTAATAGCTTAATTGTAAAAAAGTTGATTAATCAAGGCGATAAAGCTTAGTCTATTTGGTTAGTTCAGCTTTATGCACTTGATATTGATTTATCGCAGTTATCAATACCATTTTAGTATATCTATGCCTTACCCATAAGTCGTAAAATCCTTACAGAGCAAGGATTTAGAAGATGACATCTAGTGCTAATCTATCCATCTCAATTGAGCTACCTACCCAAAAGTAGGGGGTCTCAAGAGCAAATTTTTAGCTCTCGCTAAAAATAAAGGGGAAAAAGCAAAAATCAAGCTCAATATCGAAGGTTATAAGCTACTCTAAACATTTGCAGTTTAATAGCTTAATTGTAAAAAAGTTGATTAATCAAGGCGATAAAGCTTAGTCTATTTGGTTATTTCAGCTTTATGCACTTGATATTGATTTATCGCAGCTATAAATACCATTTTAGTATATAGTCAAGCATTTTTCGTAACAGAATCTTTGATTAATGACGTTGTTTACGTATCGACTGAAGGGGATTTTTTAGCATGTTTACTTATCTGCCTGAACACGGATTTTATAGTTATTGAGATTGATGAGGTTATGTTTGTGAGTAAAAATATTAACTGGTATGTCTTACGATTAAAAGCGATGTCGCTTGAGGAAATATTGCATCGCGTAAAATCTTTACTAGTTAAAAAATATGTGAAATATCGGTCAAATTGGATCGCTCCTACTCCAAAGCTAAGTTCTCGCCGTCAAGATTGGTGGGAATTTCCTACTTTACAGTTGAACAATACTGAAGAATCTGAAAGTCTGATTAACGAAGCTCAATCTTACCTTGCTGGAGAATATAAATGGCTAAATCTTCCTAGTCAGGAATCTCTATTGAACTGGCATACTGATCCCCAATTTAATCATTCATCACCGCTCAAGTTTGGGCTAGAAATAGACTACAGAGATGTAAGTTTGGTTGGAAATGTCAAAAATATTTGGGAAAAAAATCGTCATCACCACCTTACAGTTATGGCTGCGGCTTTTGCCATAACTGGAGATGAGAAATATGCGTCTGCGGTAGAAGAGCAACTTAGAGATTGGATCAATAAAAATCCGTTTCCCATCGGTGTCAATTGGACAAGTTCTCTTGAACTGGGGACTCGTTTAATTTCGTGGGTTTGGATTGACCGCTTTCTCAGAAAGAGTAATACTTATAATCGGCTTTTTGGTGAATCAGGAATATTATGGTCTTCAATATATTGGCATCAATGGTTGATCTCTAAATACTATTCTCATGGTTCTTCTGCAAATAACCATTTAATTGGTGAAATGGCAGGGTTGTTCATTAGTAGTTGTCAGTGGTCAGTATTTTCTTCATCACAAGGTTGGCAAGCCTTAGCCTGGGAAATTTTAGAGAGAGAAATACCTAAACAGACTTTTGCTAGTGGTCTGAATCGAGAACAGGCATTTGAATACCAAATATTTACCGCAGAATTTTTTCTGTTAGCTGGTATAGAAGCTGACATGAATAAGATCTCAGTTTCGCAGGAATACAAAGATCTGGTGTGTAAAATGTTGGAAGTTATTCCTCCTTTAACTGACATCGGAGGAAATTTACCTAGATACGGAGATGGAGATGAAGGAATGGCACTCCAGATCAGACCTCATGATTCTTCACGCACTGATTGGCTTTATCGTCTTGCTCGACAGTGGTTAGGAGCCAAAATTCCTCTTCAGAATCAAGAGTCTGGATATTTGGCATCTTCTTTAGTTAATCTTCCTGGCGATGATGATGTTGGGCAGATTTCATTATCTGACAAGTCTGTTGCTTATCATGATGCTGGGATTTATGTGCTGGTTCACAATAGAGGATCAGCCCAAGAAGTTTTGTGTCTTGCAGATGCTGGAAATTTGGGATTTCTTTCAATTGCAGCTCATGGTCATGCTGACGCTTTAGCGTTTACTTTGAGTATTGGCGGCGTGCCAATAATTATCGATCCTGGTACTTACGTGTATCACGCCGATGACTACTGGCGTAGCTACTTTCGCAGTACTAAAGCTCATAACACTATCGTAGTTGACAATCACGACCAATCGGAACCTCATGGGACATTTTTGTGGACTAAAAAAGCTCAAACTAAGGTTTTAGACTGGCAGACTACAGAAAATCAAGCAGTTTTAGAAGCAGAACATGATGGTTATAGTCGTTTAGAGAAAGGGATTGTTCATCGCCGTAGACTAGCTTTAGATAGTAATGAGCTCGAAATCACCGATCATCTTTGTGGAGATGGAGTACATAGTATTGAATGGAGACTACATTTTTCTCCTCAATGCAAAGTCAGTCTACGAGATAACTCTTGCCTGGTTCAATGGGATTCGGGTTTGCTAGTGATTCACTTGGATGAACAAGTAGAGTGGACTTTGCTTAATGGAGATTTAAATGGAGGGTGGTATTCTTCAGGCTTTAATCTTAAAGAGCCAATCGTAACTTTGCTAGGTTCTAGTGAAATCTCAGGCAATACCACTCTGGAGAATTTCATAGATTTGAAGCAAAATTTTGCTTCAGAAACTGGAAAAGCAGATCAAAACTATATCACTATATAAATTTTAAGATATACAGACTAATTACTAGATTAGTTTTCCTCTTGCAATATTAATAGTCAATCAGAATTTAGGAATAGGCTAATAATGGCTGAAAAACTTAGAGTTTTAATCATAGTTGAAAATCTTCCATCTCCTTTTGATCGTCGTGTTTGGATGGAAGCTACAAGCTTGACCAAAGCAGGGTATGAAGTCTCAATCATTTGTCCTAAAGGAAAAGGGTTTGAGAAAAGCTACGAAGTAATTGAAGATATTCATATATATCGCCATCCAATGCCTCCTGAGATTAGTTCAGTCATGGGGTATTTGACAGAATATGCTGCTGCAATATTCTGGGAGCTTTATCTAGCTCATCGTGTATGGCGAGAAAGAGGTTTTGACATCATTCATATTTGCAACCCCCCAGATTTATTATTCATAACCGCAGGATGGTTCAAGCTAATTAAAGGTTGCAAGGTAATCTTCGACCATCATGATATTAATCCTGAGATGTACGAAGCCAAATATGGGCACAGAGATATTTTTTATTACGGTTTACGCTTAGTAGAAAGGCTGACTTTTGCCCTTGCTGACAAAGTAATTTCAACCAATGAGTCTTATCGGCAGATAGCTTTGAGTCGTGGGCGTAAAAATCCTGAAGATGTCTCAGTAGTTCGTAGCGGTCCTGACTTATCACGCTTTCACCTCGTACCTGTCAATCATGAATACAAGCGAAATAAGAAATATTTAGTGGGTTATGTCGGTGTTATGGGAGAACCAGAAGGAATTGAATACCTCCTCGAATCAATACGACATATTGTCTGGGATCAAAAACGTCAAGATATTCATTTCATGCTAATTGGTAGTGGTCCGATGCTGGAAGAACTGCAAGATTTAGCAGTGAAATTAGAAATTACCGAATTTGTGGAATTTACGGGGCGAATTCCCGATCAAGAACTATTAACAAGGCTTTCCACTTGTGATGTATGCGTCAATCCTGATAAAAAGATGCCATATAACGATAAATCTACTATGAATAAAATTATGGAGTATATGGCATTAGGTAAACCTATTGTACAATTCGATTTAACTGAAGGAAGAAACTCTGCACAGGAAGCATCAGTTTATGCTCAAGGAAACAATGCTATTGATTTCGCCAATAAAATCTTAGAGTTACTAGCAGATCCTAAATTAAGACAAAGGATGGGAGAAATAGGTTTGCATCGGATGCGAACCAAGTTGGAATGGCGTTATCAAATCCCTATTCTACTTCAAGCTTATGGATATGAAGGTGACTCAATAATCTTCGATCATGATACAAATAGTCAGGTTAATCTTATAGCAAAAAAACTATAATTTTTAGGACAAATTATGAGATAAGTGTAAATTATTAGTCTTTTTAGAATATAAATATAAAGAAGTTGTAAAATACTAATTAAAAAGCTTAATCAATCAAAATGTCTTAGAATTCAACTGAAATTGTGTACTTTAAAGAACATAGCAATTATTCCAGATCATAGTTTTTGATTTAATAATGGCAAAACTTTGTCTCTTAATTCAGAAATAAATTTAACATTTTTATAAATGGAGAGAGAAAATTTAAGATTAATAAACATACACAAATAAATCACCAAACTAGAACCTCAGATATACCAATATCGCATTTTCAATTGTTGCCCAAAGTGGCAAATTTATTTTTTTAGCAAACTTGATTAATAAGGATTTTAAGATAATGAAAATAAGCATTTTTGGGATGGGTTATGTTGGCGTTGTTACTGCCGCTTGTTTAGCTAGAGATAGGCATCAAGTTATAGGAGTTGATGTTAACCCAAGTAAAGTGGCTTTAATTAACGAAGGAAAATCTCCAATTATCGAACCAGGTTTGTCAGATTTACTTAGACAAAGCGTTCAAACTGGTCATATTGAAGCAACTGTAAATGCCGAAGCGGCAGTAATGACAACAGAGATGTCTTTGATTAGCGTAGGTACTCCTCCTACAGCTCAAGGTGAACCAGATTTAAGTTACGTGATAGATGTTTGCAAAGATATTGCTTTAGCAGTTAAGAAGAAGGGTGCTCCTCATGTAGTTATGTTGAGAAGTACTGTTCCTCCTGGTACTCTTGAGCACTGTCAAAATCTTATGGAGCAGGTTGCTGAACACAAATTAATTAGTACTGTTTTTAATCCAGAGTTTTTGCGTGAAGGTTCTGCTATCAGGGATTATGATTGTCCTCCTTACACTATTATTGGAACTGATTCTGATCTTGCCGAACAAGCAGTGCGAAAGCTATACAAGGATGTAGATGCACCAATTCTTGTAGTCAAGCCTGCAGTTGCCGAAATGGTTAAATATGTTGCCAATACCTGGCATGCTACAAAAGTTGGTTTTGCCAATGAGATCGGTAGAATTGCTAAAGCTTTTGATGTTGACGGGCGCGAGGTAATGAATGTAATTGTGCAGGACGAAAAATTGAATATATCTCCTGTTTATATGCGTCCAGGATTTGCATATGGAGGATCTTGCCTTCCAAAAGATTTAGGAGCTTTGCTTTACTATGCTCGCAGCAAAAATGTATTTGCTCCTTTAATTAATGCAGTGCCAGCTACTAATGATATTCAGATCAATCTTGCAGTAAAAACTATTTTAGATACTCAAGTTAAAAATATTGCAATTTTGGGTTTAGCATTTAAAGCCAATACTGATGATCTGAGAGAAAGCCCTACTGTGCCTCTAATTAAACGCTTGTTAGGAGAAGGATGTAGTGTCAAAATTTATGATCCAGCAGTATATAAATCTCAATTAATGGGAACTAACTTAGATTATATTTGTAAGAACATTCCTCATTTCCAAAAGCTTCTGGTGGCTACTCCTCAAGAAGCAGTGGATGGAGCTGAATTAGCTGTAGCTACTCACAATACATATGAAATCCGTCAAATACTCGAACAAGCTTCTCCCAAGACTAAAATTTTAGACTTAGTTGGAGTTTTTGATGAGGCACCGAAGCAACGGGAATATGAAAGCTTAGCTTGGTAAATTTCAAATTTCGTAATAGTTTTAATTTTAAATTTATATACTACTACGAGGTTTCAATAAGGTTTGGCGTTGCTGAATCAAGACATGAAAGTTAAAGTAATGAAGCTTAATTACATTCTTAAAAGGCTAATAGCTAACAAGGATAAATTATCAATTCATGTTGAACATCAGCAACGCCTAAAGTTTATATTATTCTTCTAAAAATTGTAGTTAATTAGGAATAGTTGATTTTGGATAAAAAGCTGTGCTGTTTTTTATAATTGCTTATCTCTATTATTTGTATTTTAACTATTAGATTTTAACCCAGGTAAATCAATTAGGTTATTAACTGAAACGCCAATGGAAATTGAAAAGTTATATTTGCTGATTCCAGAAGAATTGCCTATTCAAAGTGAACTAAATAAATCAAACAAGAGAAAATTAGCACTTTCTTTAGATCTTGCTTTTCAATCTCTAGATGCAAGCTGCCTAGAAACAGCAGTTTCAAAAGTTAATGAAGCATTGTCTATTGTAAGTGAAGCTGATTTTTATCATGCTGATCTTAAAATATCAAGTTCTAAGAAACATAAAGAAGCGTTAGATTATGATGATTACTTCAATATCAATCATATTGAATCTCAAGAACCAGAAATTTGCCTCTTAAAAAGTATTTTACTTGTTTACAAGCGTGCTGTATTATTAAGTCAATACAAGAATAATTTTGAATCGGAGATGATTGAAATACAGCATCAAGGATTTAAAACTTATTTCCAGCTTCTGCGTAGAGTTTTCGATTTATCTTGATAAATATGGATATGGAAAATATTAACCCTCACATAATTTGGGAAGGATTTCACTGGTCTTTTTTTGTAAGTATTCAAGGTTTAGTTATTTCCATGCTGCGGTTTGAAAAGTTTGTTGCTGCTGATGATATCGAAGCTGCATCAAGGGAATTGACATCTGCATCTAGCTTGATGAGAGCAGGAGCAGCATCTATGGAACTTGCTGGCAGCTTTACTCGGGAAGAATATGACCGGTATATTCGTCCCTCAATGATGCCCCCTAAAGTTAATGTCGATGACTTCAGTGGTCTAATGTTTTGGGATCATACTTATTTGATGATAGTTTGGAAAAGAGTTCAGCCAAATTTTAAAAATCTCTCTTCTAGATTAAAAGCTGAACACGATGATTTTGTTGCCGCTTACATGAGCCTTTCTGAATCTCATAAGAATGTTTGTGCAAAATTTGGAGGTACTGAAATTGGTAGTTTGCGTTCTAAAAATACATCTGCGGTAGAGACCTTAGCAAAATTTGAACAAAATAGAAAGAAACTAATATCTAATTCTTAATTGTTTTTAGGGTCTTATTTATTTTTCTTGCGTTTTTTTGAAATAAGGTATCGCAAAAATCAGAGAGATATTTACCGCGTTGTATCTTGATTATGGGTTTTGATTGATTCTAAGCTTTTAAATTTGCTAAAGAATGAACTGTAGATCTATGAAACTTATCAAATAACAAAACTGCTTAATTTAAATGAATGGATGGAATGTTACTATGAAAATTCAAAAAATAAGTTAACGCTATAGTGTTTATTATCACTATCACTTTTACCATATTACCCAATTTTTAAATCAACTTATTGACCTCATATTATATAGTTATGCAACGAATTATTGAACCAGAGTTAATGAATGAAGAAGAACAAAGCCATGCCTATGCATATGCTGATTTTTCTCAACCAAACCTTCACTTTGTTAATACCTTTCGCAATACTTTTGGTGAGATGTTTCAGGGACATATTCTGGATATAGGCTGTGGTAATGCAGATATTACTTTACGATTTGCTAGGACTTATCTCGATTGTGTAATTGATGGTATTGATGGTTCCCCACAAATGCTTAACTATGGGCGAAAAATCCTCAAAGATGAGTCTTTAGATATCCAGAAAAGAGTTAATTTGATCGAAGGAATAATTCCTAGCGTTAACTTACCTAGACCGCAATATGACGCTATCATTAGCAACAGTGTGTTACATCATCTCCATAATCCATCTTTGCTATGGCAATTTATAAAATCCTACGGTGTTACAGGTACTAAGATTTTTATTGGCGACTTGCTACGTCCTTCTAGTCCCGATGAAGCGATGAAAATTGTTGAATTGTATTCAAAAGATGAGCCAGAAATACTTAAACGTGATTTTTATAATTCTCTCTTAGCGGCATTTGAAATATCAGAAATTGTCGAACAGCTTAAATCTGCGAAGTTGGATAATCTATCAGTAAAACAAGTTAGCGATCGCCATGTGATTATTTCAGGTGTTTTAAGTGAGGAGAGCCAATTATTTAAATCACGGAAGAAAATCACCTCAGAACTTACCTGCCATCGTCAGAACTATTAACATTACAAAAATTGTAGTTTGGTTACTACAACAATCATATATAAGGCGATCTCTACTTTAGTTGTTCCTATCACTTTTTTGTTATCAAGTGTTCGCTCTTTTACTTTATCTGTCTTAACTAAAAATTGAAATAATATTACTTATTTTAAAACTAATCCTATTGATTGCACTCTTTTAGCTCGATGGGATGACGGCTACACTGACCCGTGGTTAATTCTTACCGATTTAAAACTAAAACCAGTAGAAGCAGACGTGAGTTGGGCAGCACGCGGTAGCGTGCAAGTCGCGTCTAGTGACGCTCTGGGCGATTCCGCCCTGCGATTTCGCTCTTGGATTGAATGTTCTTACAGAGACATTAAAAGTGACGGTTGGCAATGGCATCAGACTCGTTTAAGACAACCAAACAGAGCCGAACGCCATTGGTTAGTGCAGAGCCTTAGGCTCAGATCGTCGTCGCAGCACGTACGTGCAGATCGTCGTAAGACGACTGGCGACTTTTTCAAAGTCGCGCACGACTGGGGAAGCTTTGCTTCCCGCTCTGTTGCTATGCTTTGGATGGTCACTTTAAGTGGCAAACAGGAAATTTCTGATGATGAACCTATAATTGGCGATCGCTGTTGCCACCTTATGGCTAGTTGGTGTTGGAGGTCAAACTGGTAGCGCATTGTGACATGCAGGATTGGTAAAAATTACCAGCCCGAAGAAGGGGTTGGAGGAAATATTGAATTTAATATCGATCAGCTTTTTGGTTTAGAACAAAGAGATGCTGTCAACGAAAATAACGATTTTCTCAGCAACAATACTAACGATCTTGATGTCAGCGATATTGTGGATGGAGATATAACTATCAACACCCTGGATTTTAATCCCTTACGAGTAACAGCAGAGTTACCCACTAATCCTATTGATACACAACAAACCACACAACAAGCATGTCAAGCAAACCGCGAACAAATTGCTGATGGTGGCTTGGTTATTTCAGGTAAGGGTGGCATTCCCCCAGAACCTAGTTTACCTTTAAATTCTGCCAATATTTACGTCAATGGTGAGTCAAATCACACCAAAGCCATTCCCGCACCCATAGAAACAGCTCAAGGTAAAATCCAGCCAGCGAGAGGAGTTAAGGTAACTAAATCTGGAGAAATTATGCTGACAGCTTATCGCACTAACAATGCAGGAGAAAGAATTCCTCAGATTGAGCAAGAATGTGGTTAAGTCTACAATTTTTTTATTTGTATGTATCTTTTAAAAAATTGTTAACATAGCATAATGAAAATAGCGATCGCACAATTAAACCCCATCATCGGCAAC
>JBCCDL010000010.1:0-23502 GCA_039030815.1 Cyanobacteria bacterium P01_A01_bin.83
AATAATTAATATATGGCTTATGATCGAATCAGCCTCTAGTAATAGTGTTCAATTCAAATCAGAGTTGAGAGTGATCCCTTCGCGGTACGCGGAGCGTAATCAACAAAGCCTTAATCACTGACGTTACGCAAAACAAAGGGCTGACATGCATGTAGGAAAAGTTAGTAGTTTCAATAGGCTATGAAAATATAATAATTTACCCTTTAACCAATCCTCGTCAATCAATTAGTGCGTAACATCAGCGTCCAAAAAATCGAGATTAATAATGCCATCAGGAAACAAATTACCTTTTACCTCTGACCCCTTGCCCCTTAACCTTTACCCATTACCCAGCCTCAGCAGACTAATTTGTTTCTTAAGAGTTAATCAATTAGGGCTGGCGATCGCTTGAGTAATGCGATCTAACATAATTGCTAACAAGACAATTCCCAATCCTCCCACCGCAGCTAATCCTACGTCCAAACGACCCACACCTTGTAAGACCATTTGTCCCAATCCTGGTACAGCGATCATTGAAGTCACAACCGACATCGATAATGCCATGAGGATACACTGGTTTACTCCAGCTAGAATAGTCGGCATCGCTAGCGGAATTTGAGCCTCCCATAACAGTTGCCAAGGAGTTGAACCAAAAGCGATCGCTGCTTCGATGGTTTCTGCTGAAACTTGTCTGATGCCCAAATTGGTTAGCCGAATTAGGGGAGGAATAGCAAAAATAATGGTTGCAATAACCCCAGGCACTTCTCCAATTCCAAACAGCATGACTACAGGGACCAGATAAACAAAGGAGGGTAAAGTTTGCATTATATCTAGTAAAGGACGCAGCGCCTTTTCAGCGCGATCGCTTTTGGCACAAATAACACCGAGGGGAATTCCTACCACTAGACAAAATATTAGTGAGGTAATAACTAAAGAAAAAGAGACTATAGCTTCTGACCAAACATCAATCAAACCAATTAGAGTTAGGCAAATGACGCTATAAATGGCAATTTTTGTACTGATAAATTTCCACGCTAATAAAGCAACAATAATAATCAAAATTAAAGGAGGGATAGCGTTAAAACCTGCTTCTATATTTTTTAATGTCCAACTAACTGGTAAGCCAATTGCCTGGAAAAAAGGACGAAAATTATCTACAACAAAATTGAGTACTTGATTAATCCAGTCATCCAGTGGAATCGTGTTTCCTTGGAAAGGATTAAGTATGTTTTCGATTAAAGCCATGATTTTCTAGGTGTATTCCCAAGACAACTTTATTAACTTTGCTGCTTATCTTTTCAAGTTGCAGTAAACAAAATAAATAATTAACATTTGTGGTTAGGTTAATCCGAGGAGTTAATGGTTTCTGATTTGCCAGTCAACTCGTAATACTTTTCTCTACCCTGGTTATATTTATTGCTGGGATAGCCCATTACTTGGTGAATAATCCATTTTTGCGGCTTGTTGTCTTTTAAAAGTAAGGCGATCGCTTGTCTCATAATTTCATCATCATCAAGACAGGTTTCTTGGAAAAAACTGCTGGTTAAACGAAAGCTACTTTTGCTATTTTCTTGGTTTAAATGTAAATAAATTGTTGCTAATAAAAGCTTAAAAGATTTTGGTTTTACCTGTTTATCAAATTGCTCCTGCCAGTATAAATCGGCGAGCTTAAAATATTTATTCTGACTTTCTTTAGCAGTAATTTTTCTGGTGAGTGATTTTAAAGTGCCAGGGCTTGCCATCAAAATCTGACGATATAAATAATCAATTGTAACTGCTTGTAGCAAAGTTTCGCCTAAAAAATGCAAATGTTTCTCTGTAGCAGAATGCTCTAATTCTGGTTTTAAATAGCGCTTCAGCAATGGCACAATCAAACGTTTATGGAGCCAATTTCTCGTCTGAGAAAACCCTCGATCAAGGTAAATTGCACCGACAAGTGCTTTAAAAGCTTTCTCAAAAGGATTACTTGGTTTCACTCTTAAACGATGGCGTTCTTCTTTCAAACCAAGAAAAGGATAAACATCGCCTAACTGTAAGTCATACCAGAGATTAGTTAGTCGATCTGATTCAGTTAATTTATCTCGTAAAGCTTTTTGTTTCCCTACCTGAAAATGAGAAAAGTTCTCATAGATATAATCAACCACTACTAAATTGAGAATAGCTTCTCCTAAAAATTCTAGACGTTGGTTGTTGATTTCGGGTTCATTGATTAGTTTGGCATAAGAAGGATGAATCAACGCTAAACGCAGAGTTTGATCATATTTAAAATTAATCCCAATTTTGTTTTCAATGTGAGATGGTTCCCAATTGCTATTCATCACTTTTGATTATCTATAATAAAGTTTTATCCCAATTTATTCCTAAAGCAATATTTACCAATAATTCGGAACGGTCTAATTATATAGTGAATAAAATACAAGAACTTTGGTAGTATCAGAAAATCTCGATCATTTTGTGATGGTTTCATCCCGCCAGAGAAAGTAACTATACCCCAGGAACTTTGTACTTTATCTTGCCAACGTTCTCTAGTACGTATACAGAATATAGTTCTTTCTACTTCTCCAATCGGTTCGGTACCTGAGACAAAAAGATTTTTCCTAACTTCTAAGGCAAGAGACTGGGTAGTTAAATCTGACTGTATTTGTTGCCAGATAAGATTGGGAAGGGTTACTCCTAAAAAATTTTGGGCGAGAAGACAGCCTAAACAAATAACACGCTTAAATCCCCATTGTTCAGCTTGTTGCATGATTAGTTGCCAATCTATTTGCCGATCACTATTAATTAGTTCAGCTACATCACAAATTCTTGATAGACTTCGCCAACATTCTTTACTACCATTGAGACAGAGAACAAATAGCAGCATTTCAGGTGAAAGGTTAGATACAGTCGTCTCACCCAAAGATAATGGCTCAAGATGTTGCCACAATTCGTCTGATTGCAGAGGACAGGAAATGTGTTGTGGAGCAATTTCGGCATGAAGATCGATATTAATACCGTTATCTTTTATAAGATGACATTCCCAAGGTACTTCGTTGCGAATTTTATATCCTTGAGCCATTAGTAAGTCCTTAGCTCTGGGCATGTCCTGAGAGTGAACCAAAATATCCAAATCGCTAATTTTACGAAGTAATGGATTGCGATAAACTGAAGTGGCGAGAACTATTCCTTTGAAGGGTATGGCAGGTATCTTGTTGAGTTCAAGAAACTGCAAAATATTCATGAGTTGATGAGTCAAGCCTAAGTTATTCAAAGCATTGCTCTGCAAATAATTTTGTAGTTGCAATAAAATGTGCCGAGGTATAGCTTCAGAGCAAATATTGGTCAGATTATAGGCTAAAAGCGGTATAACTCCGTGAGCAACTGCTGTAGAAAGTAAATAGTTCCAGTCAAGTTCTGGTTGAATTAAAGCTCTAATTTTGACAATATGGTCTTGATCTACAATAGTCCTGACACAGTTAAGTAATAGTTCTATTTCCAAAGACTCGACTGGCTGAGAATGAGAAATTTTAGTGGGCAATTGTAGTGAGGCTATCATTTTAAAATCGAGCTGTTAAAATTATTTTTGTTAATCAAACAATATTTTCCGTCTGTGCTGACCAAGATTGGGCATAAAGACCATGCTGATGAATGAGGTATTTATGACTACCAGACTCTATAATCTGACCATCTCGCATCACATGAATAATATCGGCTTGCATCGCTAAGGTGAAACGATGGGTAATCAAGATTGAAGTGCGCTCTTGAGCAACTGCCCTAAATCTTTTTAGCCAATCGATTTCTGCCCAGGGATCCATAGCACTGGTCGGCTCATCAAGAATAATAATGGGAGCCTGTCGATAGAAAGCGCGAGCTAAGGCTAAACGCTGCCATTCACCTCCGCTCAAGTCTGTACCATCTGGGAAGGACTTACCTAGCTGAGAATCATAACCTTGTGGCAAACTCTCTAAGATTTCCTGCGCTCCTGCTATGTGAGCGGCAGCTTTGATTTTTTTGAGATTAGGAGGTTGGAATATATCTCCCAAAGCAATACTTTTGGCGGCGGTTAGGTAATAAGGAACAGGAAACTGAAATAAAATAGTAATCTGTCGTCTTAGTTCTTCTAAGGAAAAATTACGAATGTCTACACCCCCTAATTCGATTCTGCCAGCCTCAGGATCGTAAAAGCGACAGAGTAATTTGGTTAAAGTACTTTTACCTGCACCATTGTCACCGACAATCGCTACAATCTTGCCAGCAGGAATTGTCAAGTTAAAATCTTTAAGAACTGGTTGATGACTACCTCGATAGCGGAAAGTAACATTCTTAAATTCTATATTGTGATTTAATTTAGTTGGTATTGGCTCAGGCTGTGGTGGATTGACAATGCTGGGTTGTAGCTCAAAAAATTTAAATAAATCAGTGATGAATAAATTATTCTGATGAATTTGATTCAGGTTGTCTAAAACTGATCGCATTAATCCTTGACTTTTATTTAATGCCTGATAAAAAAGTGCTAAATCTCCCAGAGTGACAGTTCCTAACAAAGCTTGTTGCAGAATCCAGACCAAAGCAACGCCGATTATTAAAAATCCCGCAATATTTGCTCCCAAACGACTAAAGCTTTGTCTAGTTGATAGCTCAATTTGCTCAATGCGTAGTTGTTGGCGCAGCTTTTGGTAAGCAGACTGAAAGTAGTTCCCCAGGGCAAAAATCCTCATTTCAGGGGCAGACATACTATGGGTTAGCAATTGTTCTTGATATTCTAACCAGCGCCGTTGAGTGGTGGTTTGCGACCACCATTGATAGTAATCTCGGTTGAGTCTTAAAGCGACATAAAATGTCGGTAAGGCACTAGCAATCAAAACTAGAGGCAGCCAAAAACCATAAGACATTATCACCAACATCATAGAAAGCAGGGTAATACTGTTTTGTAATAAGCCACCAATACTTTCCATCAAAGACAGAGTGCGATCGCTTGCTCCCCCTCGAATACGATTGAGGAGATTATAATATTCTGGAGATTCATAGCAAGCCAAATCAATAGTAACGGATTGGTGATGAACCATAGCACTAATGCGATCTTTAACTAGTTCAGCTAGATTCATCCGAATCAAACTACCAATACCTTTTAAAATTTCAGCTAAGAATAAAATACTAGCCATCAAGCTAGCGGGCAGAATAATAATTTCTAGATTTGACCAACTATTTCCTTTCCCGATGGCAATTGTCAGATTATCTACCAACCATCGAGTTAGATAAACAGTAAAAATTGGTATTAAACCTTGAATTAATAACAGCAAGCACCATCCAAGCATCCAGAAGCGTGCAGCAGACCAAATTAGTTTTATGGTTTTGGGAATATAAGTTATGCGTGCCAGAAGTTCTTGGGGAAAAAAACTCACCTGTAACAATATTTATGTGTATTTATTATCTTGGAAATCATATTAAAATCATCGAATCCATCATCGCTAGCTATACTGTTAAAATTTCAGTCGGCTCGATATGAGATTCAACAACTTGGGCAATTTCTGCCAACGCCGCTAAGGAATTTTCTCGTTGCAGACAAGATACGGGAACAAGATCAGTTAGTTTGGTACAACGCTGAAAATGGTCGGATAAATTTATTGCCTGCAACATTTGAGAACCAAATCTGGCGCAATACCAATTGTGCATAACAGCAGCTAAAGCCTGTTGCGGCAAAAGATTATCGATGGCAAGTTTTTTTCCTCCTCCAAGTAAATAGATTTGTTTTAACTCGACAGGATCTAAAGCTAAATCTTGCTTGACAAGATAATCTCGTTTTTCGAGTTGAGGATGTAGTAAAGGCAATGATTCTGGATCGTTATTAAGAGCGATCGCCGATTCGGGCCAGAGTTTTAACTGACCATAGCCTGGTAATACCATCGGACATTGAGGATTACTCAGATCGATAGCGGTTACATCATCGCTCATTAGCTGATGTCCGCGACAATGCAACGCACCTGCTGTGGTTGATTTACCCCATCCTTTGTCCCCGATAAAGCTCACCGCGTGATCGCCAATCTTAACAGTGCTAGCGTGCAACAGAAATAGTCCTCTTTGATGGAGCAACATTCCTAAACCCGCACCAAGCAAGAACAGACGAACTATTGATTCTTCTACCTGAGGAATTAAATCGACGATAATTTCTCGTCCCCCACGGACTAAAAATGTCCCAACTTCTTCCCAAGCCAAATAAGCCTCATCTTTAAAGACTCTACAGTAACAATTTGTCAGAGTGGGTTCTAGTTGTGGAAGATTTAAATTTCCTTGGAGGATAGTTATATCTGTCTTTTCTTCCCTAGTCCTTTCCTTCAACTCTGGCAACCATAGTTCGGAATTAAGTTTTAAGCCATAGGCTTTATAAAAATACATTATAAAAATACACTTTAGTTTGACAAATAATCTCCTCGACAATTTTGAGAGCCTTTGAATAGGGTTTGTCAATTTACAAACCCTATCCAAATGATAATTTTAGAATTTCTGTAACTAGTAGATTGTCAATTGTGATTTACAGTCTTCAAGGATTGTAGCAACAGACAAGTAAGCCAATATAACTTTAAACTTCGTCTCAACAAACTACCCTAGTTTGCTTAAAAAGCAAGATTATGAACCACATCCATTTAAGCCAGGGTTTCTTTTACAGCTTCTAAAACCACCATCACCATCACCGATTCCAAAAAAGTTATCGGCAAAACCACCTCCAGGTCCAAATGTGATTTGTTCCACATTGCCATAAAAGGTAACTTTGGGTGAATCGTAGGATTTTTTTGTCTGCATTGTTTTTACCTCAATTAATTGTTTTTGCTGTTGTTAGTTAACCTGAACATTAACTTTGTCAAATTGTCATAGGCATCACCTCTCATTCATAAACATCACCTCCTTCAATAACAGATTCGTATAGCGCAGCCATAATCCTAGAGTTACTGCTAACCAAATAGGTCTAACATTCTTAACTGAATTATCATCGAGATATCTTTGATAAACTTGGCTCAGAAATGAAATATCCGTATATTTAGCAATTATTTGAGGATTGTGTAGCAAAAACTCTTCTAGTCGTTCTTTTTCAAAGTTTAGTAATCCTCTTGTGAAGTTATGGCTAAGATCGCCTTTATCACTACGTTCGCTAACTTTTTTGGGAAGATGATTAATCAAAGCACGACGCACAATTACTCTTGTCAAACCATTGTGCAGCTTTTGCTGTGGTGGAACAGCTAAGCAAAACTCAGCCAAACGTCTATCTGTAAAGGGGAAACGAGATTCAAGAGAAAATGCGGAAGCTAATTTATTAGCTACCTCTAAACCAAAAGTAATTTCTCCAGTTGTAATATATTGATGGTGATATTCTCTAGCAGAAAATAAAGAATCATCTGGTTGAAAGCTGTTGATTCGAGCTATTAAATCAATTTGCTTAGCGAAGCTAGAGTTAACATGTTTACTCAATTGCAATCTATTAGATTCAGGTGGTTTTTGGTTTTTCAGCTTGTACCACAGTTTCATGATGTGATCTGGAACCTTAGGTTGAATAGTACAGTCCCAAAGATAGTAACGCATTAGCTTTTTAGCTGAATAATCATAATCATGAACCCGAGCAAGTGACTTTACTTGTTTTGCTAGGTTGAGCCACTGCCAACTTCTTGCTAGATCTAATAGGTATTCTGTGCCATGAAATACTGTACTATCACCAACAAATCCATCTAAAAAAATACGTACACCTTGTTGTTTAACAGATCTATACATTCCCCAATTCAGAAAGAGATTGGGGGCAAAAAAAGGTTCGTCTTGATGCCATAGTACTTTTTCGATATCTACCAGGGGGCTAATGCGATCCACCTTTACGTAATGAGGCTCAACTCCTCCTTGTTCGACAACTGCATTGATGAAGGGACGTTCGTCACTTTCAGGTACTGACTCAAAAATGCCCGAAAATGTTTTCAGAGGTTGCTGAAGATGCTCCCGTGCGATACAAACAATCGATGAAGAGTCGAGTCCGCCACTCAAAGCCGAACCAATAGGAAAAGCACTCCGCAAACGGCAGCGAACCGCTTTGGTAAATACTTCCAGATAGGCTTCTGCATATTCTCGATCGCTATTTAATTTAAGTTCGTATTTAGGATCTAACGACCAATATTCTCTTAATTTGATACCTGTTAAACTTACCGTCAGACTATGGGCAGGAGGCAAGCGAAGAATATCCTGGTAAAAAGTAATGGCTTTATCTTCCAACATGACTTCCAGATAGTCACCAATCCTCACCTCATTGAGACGGCGGGGAACTTCTCCTAAGCACAACAATGACTTAATTTCCGAGGCAAAGGTAAACAATTTGCCTGGATGATAGTAGTAGTAAAATGGTCTGACACCAAAATAATCTCTAGCACAAAAAAGACTATGATTTCGTCCATCCCAAATCGCAAAGGCAAAATCTCCTAACAGACGTTCTGAGCAAAGCTCCCCCCATTTCTCATAGGCAGCCAAGATTAGGTCGCTATCGCTAATTTCCTCGGTCGGATAAGCTGCCAAACCCAATGCAGGAATTAGCTCTTCTCGATTATCCAGACGAGCATCAGCCGTAATTGCTAGCTTACCTTTAGCAGCAGGAAGTTTTTCTCTCAGAGATTCAGGAGTAGTCCATAACATTTGATGACCGAATCCAATCGAGCCTTGGTGCCAAATATTTCCACCATCTCCTCCTCTATGTTTAAGGATATCTACCATTCGAGCTAATTTTTCTCGCTCTATAGGTTGCTGATTAAGATAGTTGATTCCAGCGATCGCGCTCATAGCTGACTTCCCTCCCAGGCTGGAAATGGCTTAAACTCAGCTAGGTTTCTGATTGCACCCATCACAATTTCTCCATTACTTTCTACCCAAGCGTGTGCCAGTAGTTGGTCATTTTCTGTTTTAACCACACCAATACGAAGCTCTGTTGGATAACCCCGACGACTTAGGAGTAATTGGGTCGTTAATGCACGAGCTAGACATTTAACTCCACCAAGTTGATATCGACTAGCAAGATTAACAGCCCAAATAACCCTGTTTAATTCTGCTGCATCTTGCTCTAGAAAAGATACTCTCTCTAGTTTTGCTAGCCTTTGGCGCAACGTTTTAAACGTTAACAACCATAATCCCAACCTTATAGCTGTCAACAAAAAATAAGTATCGATTAAAAGTTGGCGTTTTTTAGCTGTGAGTTGCAATAGCTTAATTAGTTGTTTCATTACTTACCTCAACTAATCCAATAGCCGATAACTCTGCAATTAATTTCCGTAAATCACGATCACATTGTTCGTATTCAACTTCATATTCTGCCAATAATGCATCGCGAATTTCCTCTAGCGTAATTGGGTTTTGAATTAAATTCCAAACCGTTACACCTACATCATTCAGACCATAGTATCCACCAGAATCAAGATTTAAGACTATTGTTTCTGTTCCCAAATTAGAAGCAGTTATATTCTTTGAGACAAAAACAGTAGCAGATGAATTGATAAGCATGGCATTTCGGGTTCGCAGGCTAAAACATTATAATTGTCGGAAAACAACGTTTTGAACAGGTAAAAATCTAAATAGTCAAGCTTTCTGGTAGTATTTAGTAAGGATTTTGAAGTATTTGTGAATTGTATATTAATCAAACTTCAAAAGTAAAGTAGTAAAATAGGATATTTTATTAAAGTTTGATTAAAACAATTGTTGTGATTTGCAAAATATCTATGCCAAAAATGCATGAGGAAGATCATAATCAAGATAGATTTGGCTTTTTCTGGAATTACAGAAGTAACATGGAAATATTCTAAGAAGCTGATTTTTGATCTAACTAGGCAACAAGATGAGCTCAATCAAGCTTACCCAGTATGAGAGCGAGTTAGCAATACACCCTGACTATTGCCCAAGCTCAACTTAGTTAAATCATCAACTTCTAAATTAGGAGTTGCGATCGCAACCTGCCATGACCCAAGCTCTATTTCTAAAATTTCTGAGAGATCGAGCTTGACGGCATCTCCCTCAAAATTAGCTACTAGAGCAACATCTTGCTGAGAGTTAGTCCTGATGCCATAAACTATGGTGCTTTCGTCGATTATAATTTTGTCGAACCTATCCTCTGGCGACATGTTATGCACTAACCAGGGGTGTTGATGGCGAAACTCTCGGGTAGATAAGTTGAACTTGGCTTGTAACTGATTTACATTTGACTCATAATTTGCCACATTGCAAATCTGATAGCAATCTTCCATAAACATCAGCGCAAAGCTCTTAAGACGTTCTTCATCAAGCTTTTTGAGAAAACGTACCATGCCCCCACGCATCAATTCGCTACAGGGCAATAAATCTTCAATACAGTGTGTATTAGGACTAGTACAACAGCGTAAAACATCTACTACTTCAGCCAAATTATAATCTTGTTGGATCATGGCATGGTGTAGGGCGGTGCCAAACTGCTTGAGCTGCTTTAACTGTTTAAAACCAATGGTTTTGAGGCGGGGGAAACAATGAGGCTGTCGATACAAATTAGAGTTAATTTGCCAGTCTAAAAAACCCACTTCCTCAGATACCACCTTCACACCATACTGTTCGTCAGTGTTGCGAAAAAACAACCAAGGAGCGTGCATAGTGGTATTTATAAAGTCCATTGGCAACCCAGGACTAAAACAATTAACCCAAAGAGTAACCGCAGGATTATCATAAGCATTTTGCAGCACTTCTGGCAAAGTTTTTCCCAACTGCCAATTAATTGCCATTTGAGAATCAACTTGATTCCCCCTTCTTACTGTATCGTGATTACCACACCCAGTAATCCAGCGATCGCCAATGGTCATAACTTCTATAACCCGCGACCACTTCTTAGACCAAAATCCTTTCAGACTCGGGGTGTTGTGAGCAAAAATTAGAGGACCCCACTGATAAGACTCAGGCTTTAATTCAATTAACTCGCGATAGGTAGATTTTTCTTCCCAACCTTCCTCTGGCCAAGGGCGACCATCCTCAAAAATTGTTACTAAAAGCCGTTTATACTCCCCTATTTCCTGGACAATATTGCTCATTTCCAACAGATATGCATCATCCTGTTCAACTTTTCCCGAAAGAGGATTAAAAAAGCGAAAATCCTGACCACCATCAATGCGAATGCCGTCGGCGCCAGTGTTAATTTTGCGTCGCTGCATCTCTAATAGAATTGCTCGCACCATCGGCAACTGATGATTAAGATCCTGACCATACATATTGGGACCTTTGAGAAATTCACGAGCAATCAATAATTCACTTTGGTTATCAGCATGACCATAAACTAAGTCGTAAATTAACTGAATTGGATGAGTAGGAAAATTATGGAGCGTGGCAATAAAATCTACCACCTCATCAGGACGCAATGAATCAAGCAAAGCAGGATTGGTAGTACTAGAACCTAAGATAGGCACATCATAGCCCCAGTCTTGGGTATTGGGCTTAAACAATTCAATTTCGACAACATCATTATCCTCTACATCATCTTCGTCGGTAATAAAGGTAAAAAACTCGCTTTCTGGACTATACTCATCGCGATATTCGATTGTCGGCTCAGTAGGTAACAGTTCGATCGCATCGTAACCAACATAGTTTTGTTCTGTGGGAGACAGAGGCTGTTTTTGCTCGATTTTGGTAGCAATGTCGCGATAAATACGAGTTATGCCTGCTAGAGTTCCCTCGGCAGAAGCTGTTCCGACATGGATTTGTAAAATATTTTTGGGGTCGTTAACGCGAGGAATTTTGCTCTGGGGATTATGCGACTTAGAAGTCCGCTCAAAGTAGTCGAGATCAGCTCGATTTGCCTGTAAGCTGTCGATATCATAAAGTTCAGCAGGGGCAAAGATGCCGTAAGGCAACGAGTGGGGAACCAGATCCCGAATGGTGCGTAGCTTCTCGGCTCGGTCAATGTAGCGCAACCAATAAAAAGAACCAGCTTGCTCTCTAGTGCCTGGCTGCATTCCTGCAACCACCCCCCAAATATACTCCCCCTGCTGTTCAAGATTGATGCGATCGCGTCTGAATTTGATACTTTGCTCTTTTTCTTGCCAATTAATCGGCTCTATGGGAGTAAAAACTTCCAAATAAATCTCTCGCTCATGCAAAACATCTCTAATCAGCCCTGGTACCCAAAACCCGATTTCAGTTAGTCCATCAGGTCGGTAGTATGCTCCTAATTTGCGAGCTAGAGCCTTGGTCTGTTCTAAATACGTATTGCTCGAACCTTCTAACCCTGATGCCCAAGCCAACAATTTTCCTGTAGCTTCGGGAACTAACCTAATTGAGGTGTCTACTTCTACTTTCACGCAATTATCTCTAAGTGTGGATGGATGGGATTTTCCTCTTTGTTCATTTTGATGGATGAAAGACCACACGGCAACTGTTTAGTTCAAGTTGTTAAACTTCCTTAAACTTGATCTGGCTAAGGTTTGCTGTGGCTAAAAATTTCAACACCTTGATTAGACAAGTATAGAGAACCTGCGCCTCTGTGACTTCGTCAAATTAACTGTTTGGAGCTTGATAACTAAGTACAAATCAAGCTGAATCTACTGTAAGAGGGATTTGTAAGAAAGATTTTTAATTCAACATTAAGTTAAATTCTGATTGTCCAAATTAGTTTATTTTTTGGTTGAGAGCAGCAATTGGTGTAGGATCCAAATTGTATTGGTTTAATGTGTTACCAGTTAAACACTAACCTAAATTTATAGCTTCAGATACCTTATATCTATAGGCTATATCTGCTGAAATCGCGCTGATTAAACACTTATATATTATAAAAAATCGCCGCTCAGCATTAATTTTATTTCACTGTATGTCTGGTGACATTAACTCGCTTTCTAGTTTTAACGTCTAAATTAATTACCAATAAACACCAACATCCGCCAACCATAATGTTTGGTACAACACTTGATCTTAATAATCTTCAAGTTGTAACAAGACCTAGCTTAGAAAAAAATATTGATATGTTTGCTCGAAACTAATTACCACGAAGTCAAAGCGCAGCTCCCTCATGTAATCACCGAATCGCCTTTTAGGGCAGGGTCTCTCTGACCAAGTTAACAAACAGTTTTTTAATCATTAATTAAATAATTATGAAATCATCTTTAGTTATTCTTTACCATCGCGAACCCCATGATGAAATAATCAAAGACGGTAAAATTCACTATGTGGCTAAAAAAAGCCCTAATGGTATTGTTCCTACCCTTAAAAGCTTCTTTGCTGACGTTAATCAAGGTACTTGGATTGCCTGGAAACAAGTAAATGAAGAGCAAAAAGACAGCTTTGAGGAACGAGTAAATATTGAAGGGGAAGCCAACTATAACGTGAGACGGATTCCTCTAGATGATGAGCAGGTCAAACAGTTTTATCACATCACTTCTAAAGAAGCTTTTTGGCCAATCTTACATTCTTTTCCCTATCATTTCACCTCAGAAACGGCAGAGTGGGAAAATTTCAAGAACATTAACCGACTATTTGCGAAAGCAGCTTGTGAAGAGGCAGCAGATGATGCCCTAATTTGGATTCATGACTATAATTTGTGGATGGCTCCACAGTATATTCGAGAATTAAAGCCTGATGCTAGGATTGCCTTTTTCCATCACACGCCATTTCCTTCAGTGGATATATTTAACATCTTGCCCTGGCGGGATGCGATTGTAGAAAGCTTGCTTTGCTGCGATATTGTTGGA
Source organism: Cyanobacteria bacterium P01_A01_bin.83 (assembly GCA_039030815.1). Classification (GTDB taxonomy): domain Bacteria; phylum Cyanobacteriota; class Cyanobacteriia; order Cyanobacteriales; family Xenococcaceae; genus Waterburya. The sequence goes on from JBCCDL010000010.1 coordinate 13,665, forward strand.
TTTCATGTGCCACGCTATTCAGAAAACTTTGTCAACGTTGCTCGTAGTTTAAAGCCCGTCAAAATACTCAAACAAGAGGAGGTTCGTGAGGGACATATGACTCCAGTCGGAATTGCCCTTGCCGAACCAGAAGTGACAACTCAATTGAGCTATAAAGACCAGATAGTTAACATTGATGCGTTTCCTGTGGGTACCAACCCTCAGTTTATTCAGTCAGTCTTGGAGAAGACAGAAACTAAAAACCGTATCTACCAAATTAAAGAAGAACTCTCGGGTAAAAAGCTAATTATTGCTGCTGGGCGTGTCGACTACGTAAAAGGTAATGAAGAAAAACTAGCTGCCTATGGTCGCTTATTAGAACGTCGTCCCGACTTACACAAAAAAGTTAGCTTTGTCATGACCTGCGTACCTGCTGCTCCTGGCATGAGAGTCTACAAAACTGCTCAAAGCACGATTGAACAGTTGGTAGGTCAAATTAACGGTCGCTATGGCAAACTAGACTGGATGCCAATTAGGTTGTTTACTCAGCCAATGCCATTACCCCATTTGATTGCCTACTATAAAGCAGCCGATATTTGTTGGACAACTCCATTGCGAGATGGTCTTAATTTAGTAGCCAAAGAATATATTGTGGCTCATGGTGGTGAAGATGGTGTTTTAGTTCTCTCAGAGTTTGTCGGGGCAGCCGTTGAGTTACCTGAAGCAATCTTAACCAACCCTTATTCCCTCAGTGGCATGGATCGAGCAATCGAACAGGCTCTTGTCATGTCAGAAGATGAGCAAAAAGAACGGATGTCCAAGATGTATCAGACTGTAACCACCTATGACGTTAAATACTGGGCAGATCGTTTATTAGGTAAATTTAAAGATCTTAAGCACGAAAAAGTTGCTGCTTAATATTCGTTTCAAATTCAAGCTAGATATTATCAAGGGCATAGTAGTTTGTAATTTATGTCCTTTTTTTAATGCAACCAATTGTCATAGCGGTTCTCATATGAAATACTAAAATGTTTACTACATATGGTTGACTTGGGGACTTGGGGACACCTACAGTCATTGTGATAGAGCTTCACCCCGTCACCTGATTTGTATCGTTCTTTTTTGTAATTCATATCATTTAATATGGCGATCGCCGAATCACAATTTTCCTTAATGCTTTAATTCATTCTTTTCAATTGTTCTACTGCTTCCAAGTATTGAATATCTTGTGACGATGCAGGTTCGATTTGGGGATCTAACAGAGGAGAAGCGATCGCATCACTTAGTATATCTGGCTCAATTCCAGAGATTAAGATGTCGCGTCCATTAGGAGTAAAAAGTTTGCCTATAGTTATAATTATTCCCGAATTGTCTGCCAGAGGCTGGGGACTGTGAATTAATCCTTTACCAATAGTGGGAGTACCGACAATAATTGCTCGTCGATTGTCTTGAAGCGATCCTGCTAATAGTTCTGCTGCGCTAGCAGTTCCCCGATTGACCAGCACAACTAACGGCTGTTCGGTAAGCTGCATTTGGGTAGAATTGAGAGGAGGTAGATCAATTCTAGTTGCTGCTGTTCCAACTTTAGCCTCTCCTAGAAAAAATCTAGCTATTTCAACAGTAGCCAAAACAGAACCACCAGGATTATTGCGTAAATCGAGAATCAAAGCGGATGCTTCTTGAAGATCATTAACTGCATCTCTCATTTCTGGTACAGAAGAATCCAAAAATTGACCGAGATAGATATAACCTATCTGAGTATCATCTAGATCGATTAACTGGGTGCGAACCGTATTTTCTAGCTGAATCTTTTCTCGTTTTAGCTTCACATCGAAATTTGAACCATCGCGAGTTAGAGTGAGATTTACCATCGTCCCTTCTGCGCCCCTTAGTTTCATAGCTGCTTCTGCAAGACCAAGATTGTTGGTAGAAACCCCATCAATTGCAGTTAAAAGATCTCCTGTCTGTAAACCCACCTCTGCTGCTGTTGTATCGGGTAGGGGGGTAATGATTCTTATACGTTCTCGCTCGTCATAATCGAAAGATAGCACTTCGAGTAAACCGACACCAATATGACTTTTTCCACTATTTTCGCCAGAGAAAGCAGTAAATTGTTCGGGGGTCAAAAAACGAGTGGCAGGATTTTCTAGGAGATTTAGTACGGACTTGATCGCTTTATAAGCTTCTTCTGATGTAGCGTAGGGACGAGAAAGAGTTGCGGTTTTTACTTGCTGCCAGTTTAATCCGTTAAAGCTGCCGTCTACATAATTTTCTTCAACAATTTGTAACGCTTCAGCCACAAGTTGTTTGGGAGTTATTTTAGATTTGTTATGTGAAGCAAGAATGGTGCTGGGCGTAATACTATCTCTAGTAGATACATCTGTTACAACTGCTTCGCACGATAGTACAGTAAACGCCCCCAAAAAAAGCGGAATAATCAGTTTGGAATAAATTTTCAATACACTATCTCCAGTAAATCCAAAGTCGATCTCAAATAATTCACTATCAAATCCCTCAAATACTCAATTACCCTTTGATAGCTGTTCGAGTAATTCAACTGCTGCTGACTGTTGAAAATATTTTGCCCAATCTAAAGGTATGCGAGAAATATTATCTCTAGCATTGAGATCTGCGCCAGACTCAACTAAAAGGCGAATCAAATCTAAGTAGCCATCGGCTGCTGCATCATGCAAAGCCGTTATTTCTAGTTCCCCTGTAGTTTGAGCATTAACATCTGCACCTCTTTCAATAAGCATTTGAACGATTTCAAATTGATTTGTTTCTACCGCAGTCTGCAAGGGAGTCAAATCAGCTACGAAATCATCTAGTAAATATTTAGCTCTAACCTCAATAGCTATTCCTTGATCTATCAACCAAGATGTTGCTTCACATAGACCTTGTTTAATTACATAGTGAAGCAATAAAGAATTGGCTATTAAAAGGTCAGGTTTTGTTTCTATCAGACTTTGAGCTTGTGACCACTGTTTTAAAATTAGTAAGGAGGCTAAATCTTGTGGAACAGACTTATCACTCAGTAGCTCAATTATCTGTTGATTGCCTTGTTGAATAGCCATACACAACGGAGTAATTCCCAAGTAGCTTTTAGCCAGAAGGTCTGCACCCTGTTCGATTAGCAATTTTGCTATTTCCGTTTTACCTTCTTGAATTGCATAGTGAAGAGGCTGTAGCCCGCCCAATGCAAAACCGAGCCTTTGTTGCAGTACTTGTGAACAGTACCCCGCCTTAAGAAGACGGGGCTTGCGTTCACTTCGTGAATTAGCTGCGATCGTCAATACTCGTTGATAATCGTTTAAAATAATCGCGCTAAAGATATCTAAGTTTGCTCCCCGATTTAATAAATATTCTCTAATTTCTTGATGCTCATTCCCCATCGGACAATCACCATGATCGTAACGAAGTATAGTAGTCCAACCGATAGGCGTTAGATTGTTCCAGTTATCCGTAACATTTAACTTTGCTTCATGTTTGACCAAAAGCTTGACTACTTCTAAATGACCTCCGCTAGCAGCCCAATGCAAGGCAGTACTCTGGCTATAGTTACCTTCTTTACCATTCACATTAGCACCAGCATCTAATAACAGTGTGACAATATTTAGATAACCTCGATGAGCAGCAAAATGAAGCGGTGTACTTTTAATTTCTTGGCTTTGGACATTTACCAAACGTGTGTCTTGCTGAATCAAAGTTTGTATGGTTTCTATGTCTCCATTACAAACAGCTTCAACGGTTTGAGCAACTTTATTGACAAAAGTATCATCCTGAGAAGGACGCTGACTGTATAAATAATCTTCTACCATGTGATTAAATTTGGTTTTGAGTTGTTTTCTGGCACTGAATAAACGATTTTTAATTGTTGAAACAGGAACTTCCAAAAAAGCACTAATTTCTTTTTGCGATCGCTCTCCTAAGTAAAACAGCGTAATTACTTCTCGTTCGTCTTCGGGTAATAATTCAATTGTTTGCTGTACTATCTGCCGTAATTCTTGTCGTTCGACAACTCTGGTTGGACTGGAGTGATCACATATCAGTTCCTCAGTTTGAGTAAGAGATACGGTCGGGTAGGTTTTTTTTCGCGTAATGCGATTGCACTGTTTAAAGACAATCCTTTTTAACCAGCCAGGGAAAGCAGCAGGTTTTTGTAAGCGATACAGATTGAGATAAGCTTCCAGTAAAGCTTCTTGAGCTGCTTCTTCTGCTAAGGGAAAATTTCGCAGGATTGAATAGGCATATCCCACAGCCAGATTTTGAAATCGCAGTACAATCTGACTGTAGGCATAGCGATCGCCTTTTTGGGCTTTTATGACTAAGGTGGTGAGAGTTTCTTGTCTCAGCTTCGAGGGCATACATTGAACTAAAGTTGTTCCATATTAATAAGACCCAGTTTTTGCTGAAGAGGTTTATCGAGTGAGAGAGAAACTTTGATTTTTCGACGCAGAAAATCTTATTCGATCTAATCCTCCCCTGCATGATAAGAACTTCTTACTAAAGGAGCAGATCGCACATGAGAAAATCCCAGTTCGGTGGCTATTTCTCCTAAGCGAGTAAATTCATCAGGTGTCCAGTATTTGGCTACAGGTAAATGAGCCAAAGAAGGTCGCATATATTGACCTAAAGTCAAGCGATCGCATTTAATTTCCCGAAGATCTCGCAAAGTTTGGATGATTTCAGCCTCTGTTTCCCCTAGACCCAACATTAGTCCCGATTTCGTAATCATGGTGGAGTCTAATTCCTTGACATAGCGTAAAACATTGAGAGAGCGATCGTATTTGGCACCTCTTCTCACTGGTGCCTGTAAACGAGCAACGGTTTCTAAATTGTGGTTATAACAGGCTGGTTTGGCAGCTACAACTGTTGCCACCCGCTCTTTTTGACTGGAGGATGCCTGTTTGCCACTCCAAAAATCGGGAGTTAAAACTTCGATCTTGGTTTGAGAATTCTGCTGACGAATTGCCCTCATCACTTTGACAAACCATCCTGCACCACCATCATCCAAATCATCCCTGGCTACAGAAGTCAACACCACATAGCGCAAACCCAAGGTACTAACGGCATCAGCAACTTTACGCGGTTCATCTGGATCTAATGCCATCGGCGCATGACCCTTGGACACCTGGCAAAAAGCACAAGCACGAGTACAGGTTTGCCCCATCAATAAAAAAGTAGCGGTGCGGTTAGCGTAACATTCTCCTCGATTAGGGCATCTGCCCTCTTCACAAATAGTATAAATATTTTTTTGTTTGATAATTCGCTGTACTGTAGATAACTCACTAGCCTTACCAAGAGGACGCTTGAGCCAAAACGGCAGCGAAATTACTGCATCACGCCAGTCATTAGCGGTTGAATAGGATTTTGGAGATTGATTCATACTGTCTCAATTATCAGCAACATTACTGAAGCCTGACTCTAAAACTTATTGTGATTTAGATGTTTTTTCCTGTTATTTTGGTAATTTAAAAGGGAACTCTAAGCTTGTAAACCAAAACTAACTGCCAAAATCAGTCTAGTATATCTCAGGCATGTGGAGTTAGTCGCTCAGGAGTAAATCGTGTCCACCCACAAAATTCTAGTTATTGACGACAGTAAAGTCATTAGAATGCGAGTCAAAGATATGTTGCCAGATGGTAACTTTGACATCATCGAAGCCAAAGATGGTCTTGAAGGATTCAATTTAATTAGAACCGAAGATCCGAATTTAATTATGCTGGATTTTTTGCTGCCAAAAATGAGCGGGTGGGAAGTTTATCAGGAGATCCAGAAACAATCGAAGTTTCGCTCCATTCCCCTAGTTTTAATGTCTGGTCGGAAGGAAGAAGTTACCGACAAGATATCTGAGCCTTTTGAGTTTTTCTCCTTTGTGGAAAAGCCTTTTGATCGCGAGCAGCTAGTTGAAGCAATTCGAGATGCGATGATGAAGGCGAAAAAACAGCCTCAAACTTTATCCCCAGATATGTCGGGAACACTGGCTGATAATAATGATGACATAGCAGCTCTCAACTCAGAGATCGAATATCTCAAGTTGCGGGTTCAAAAACTAGAACAAGAATCAGCACAAATTAAAAAGCAGTTTAATCAATTGGTAAGTTTTATTAAGCAAAAGTTGAGCTAGTTATATTCGTACAAAGTTAGATGTTTGACATACAAGATATTGACTCGTAAGTAACAAAGGCACAGCACCGCTTCGGCGCGACTTGAGCGCGATTATACATGCCGAACCAAGTTCGGCATGTATAATCGCGCTGTTGGGGGCAGGACGAACGCCCAGATTGCGCTCACAGAGGCTACCGCATTACTAGTTAGCTCCGCTTTCGCAGCGCAGAACGTATGTTCAGATTGCGCTCCGCGCATCTTACAGAAACGTCGCCTTTGCGGCGACTTGCAACTCTTCGAGTTGCGCCTGCGTGCGCCCCTGTGCCGCATGTAGTAGGAAGTAGTAGTAAACGTCCTAACCAAAAGAGGTACTGCATGGGTGACAAGTTAAGGCGGTGTGCTGTTTATTAAATCGCCTTAAGCTCTAGGCACAGAGCCTTCGGCTCAGACGAGTCTAGCAACCTCTGGCTGCGCGCAATGCGTAGCATTGCCAGCCTGTGGCTAATCGCTCTAAGCTTTTGAGACATTTTTAAATAACTTTATTACAGAAAGAGCGATCGCTAAAAATTCTATTTAGTTTTGTAAACCCGTTACAGTAACTTTGATGAGTAGCTATCTTAGAGACTATTTGTAAAATCAATCTAAATTAGGTTTGCAGTAGAGAATTTTTCAAGAATTTACTGGTGAACGAATAGTGTAAAATTGTCTACCTGTCCCCTAATCCCCCGTCATCCCTCACTTTTATCTTTTGTTTACAAACTAGTTTCTTAATGGTTCATTTTAGAGATAAGATTCTTAATACTCAAAAGAAAGTTTTGTGCAGGAGATGAAGATTCAGATAATTAGTTTTGTACTTAAAATACTGTTGCTGTCTACAGGATTATCTTTCTTGGTTAAGTATGGAGGACAATATCTAGCTCTCTCCCCAACTACTAATACTGCCTTGCTGATAGTCTTGATGCCATCGATAGTGATCGGCTTGATTTTAGGATGGCGATATTATAAATAACTGATGTTACGCACTAATTAATCTGTGAAGGCTGGGTAAGGGGTAAAGGGGAAAGGATTAATTGATCTGCTTTCATACTTGCTTGAAACTACCATTTGATCGCTGTTTTGCGTAAGGTCAGTAAATAAATCGAATTAGTGAACCGAGATCTAATATGAGAAATATTAGATAATTTATAACTAAGCTTAAATTTTTGCTCTGTGAGTCCCAGAAGCGCTATAAATTATCACAAGAGCATTGCAAAATTGATAAACCAAGTTAATCTATAAAGCAGTTCTGTCTATAGTATTCCTCCTCGTAAGGAGTCTCAACAGTGAATTTTGGTGCTTGGATTGGTTTAGTTGTTTTCTTTATTTCTCTTTATGTTTTATGGCAAATTAAACAACTGTTACTCCTGCTGTTTACGGCGATTGTACTGGCTACCTCCCTCAATATTTTAGTTAAGAATTTTCAAAAGCGGGGGATCAAACGAATTAATGCCGTTTTGTTGTCGATGTTGGTGCTGATTGCTGTAGCAGTCGGTTCTATTTGGATCGTAATTCCACCTTTTATCGATCAGTTTCAGGCTTTAGGTAGGCTTGTTCCCCAGGGAATAGAACGATTAGATGGCTGGATTAATTTATTATCCGAACGCCTCGATCCGCGAATAATGAGCTTTTTACCAGATACTGAGGAGTTAAATCGACAGTTACAACCTTTGATCCAACAGTTTTTGGGAGGGGGATTAACTGTTTTCTATAGTTCACTGGGAATATTGTTGAGCATTTTCTTCTTATTTGCCATTACCCTAATGTTACTTACAGATCCAATCCCCTATCGTCAAGGTTTTAAGCGCCTATTTCCTGCTTTTTATCGTCGTCGCGTAGAAGAGATCTTAAATCTATGTGCCGAAGGATTAGAAGGTTGGCTGGTAGGAATATTGTTTAACATGGTGGTAATTGCAGTTTTAAGTTTTATTGTCTTACTGCTTTTGGGTATTCCCTTAGCGTTGTCTCAGGCAATGTTGGCGGGAGTTCTGACCTTTATTCCTAATCTGGGCCCCACCCTGAGTGTTTTATCCCCTATGGCGATCGCTCTAATTGAGGCTCCCTGGAAATCTGTTGCAGTTCTGATTCTTTATATAATTATTCAACAAGTTGAGAGTAATATTCTCACGCCAATTGTAATGGCGCAACAGGTCTCTTTACTCCCCGCATTCACCTTATTATCGCAATTATTTTTTGCGTCGTTTTTTGGCTTTTTTGGCTTGTTTCTGTCATTACCTTTGACCGTAGTAGCTCAAATTTGGTTCAAAGAAGCTATTATCAAAGATGTTTTAGATAACTGGAATTATTCATTTGCCCAGAAACCACCTCTCCCAGTCAATGCCAGAAGAGAAGATCTCAGTGATGATAAGAGCAGCCAAGAGTAATAAATAAAGATCCCGAATAAATTTTCATGCTAAATGAACAATAAATATGCGGACGATCGCCGAGATTAACGATAAAATTAGCTGTAACCAAGCTGTAGTTTGGACTGTCGAAGAAGTTAAACAAAAAGTTGGCGAATTGGGAATAGCTCAGGTAGCACAACAGGTGGATGTTGTGACTACAGGAACCTTTGAACCGATGGAATCGACAGGGGCAATTATCAATCTGGGACATACCGATCCGCCGATTAAAATTCGCCAATGCTGGCTCGATGGGATGGCAGCATATGCAGCATTTGGAGCAGTAGATCTTTATCTCGGTGCAACCGCAACCGCAGACTACAATCTCCAAGAAAGTGATCCTCATCTGCGAGAGGGAACGGTCACAGAGAAAGGAGGGGGACACGTAATTGAAGACTTGATTGCGGGTAAACCAATTCACTTAAAGGCGATTGGACAAAAAACTGACTGTTATCCCCGCGCTATCTGGGAAAATACGATTACCAAAGATAATATCAATCAGTTTTATTTATTCAACCCTCGTAACCTCTACCAAAACTTTATTGTCGGGGTCAATGGAGGCGATCGCACTTTATATACTTATCTGGGAGCATTGCAGCCACGATTGGGTAATGCTGTATATTCTAATCCTGGGGCAATTTCTCCCTTACTCAACGACCCTGATTTAACTTCAATAGGAATTGGCAGTAAAATCTTTTTAGGTGGTGGGATTGGCTACATTGCTTGGGAAGGAACCCAACATTTTCCGCTGCAAAAACGTCTGCCAAATCGTACCCCTATTGGTCCTGCTGCTACTGTTGCCTTGATTGGTGATGCCAAGCAGATGAGTAATGATTGGGTGCGAGGATGCTACTTTAAAAATTATGGTCCTTCTATTATGCTGGGTGTAGGAGTTGCACTCCCCGTAACTTCTGTTGAAGTTATTCAAAATTGCTCTGTGGTGGATCAAAATATAGTTGCACCTGTAATTGATTTTTCGATTCCTCGGCGAGTGCGTCCCACATTTGGTTTAGTTAGTTACGAACAGCTACAGAAAGGTCATGTCACAATTGATGGCAAGTCTGTTAGAGTGGCTCCTCTGGCGAGCAAACATCGCTCCCTCAAAGTGGCTCAGGAACTAAAGCAGTGGATTGAATCGGGTAAATTTACCTTAACTGAACCCGTGGCGCCTTTGCCCAAAGATCGTTCTTTTCTGCCCCAAGACACCAATAGATCGATTATCTCCTTGGATTAATTTGATTAAACCGCATCTAATCTAAATCAAGATTTTGAGGTGTTATTCTTGGTTATGGTTTTTTAGTTCTGGTTTATGT
>JBCCDL010000011.1:0-23257 GCA_039030815.1 Cyanobacteria bacterium P01_A01_bin.83
CCAATCGGTGTTTTAGCTCAACCTTATTTTGATGAGATAATGCTTCCATTAAATCGCCACATAAAGCTATACCAGCCATTTGAGTTCCATGACCTTGACTATCGTGAGTTCCCCATGAGAGATCGCAGGTATGGAGATCGTCAGAACTAAGTCCCGATCTCACAAGAGTATGTAAATTGACTCCAGTGTCTAACAAAGTAATTGCAACGGCATCCTCTCCAGGGGGCAAAGTGCGATTTAACAAATCTTTGCACCATTCTTCCTGCTCGATCGCGCCCATATCATTTAAAAATACAGATGGGTTGTCTTTAGCAATCCGCAATTCGGCGATCGCATTGGTATTTTGAATAATTATGGCAAGCGTCTCAACAGTAGTCATTGCCAATACAATCTCTCTTTCTGCAAAAGAAAGAATATTAGTGGATTTTGTCGGAACATCTAGTTTTTCTGCCACGAAATCGAAATTTTGACGATGTTCTTTTAGCAGCCAGACTTCCCACCATACTTCCTGTCTTGCCTCTGGAAAGGATACCGAACGATCGGTAAATAAAGATTCTACCTTGCCAATCTGAACGGTTTCTAATCTAGTGACTAGCGAAGCATTTTTCGGTCTTCCATTAATATCGTCTGTGTCTTCATCACGATACTTTTTTACTTTTTTAACAAAATGATTTGCTGCCGATTCTGGGACAAAAACCGTAGCTTTGACGATATCTGAATTATCAGAGAGTTTTTTTACTGCTACTAATTTAATGTTTTTTCGTGAATCTTGAAGTTTTTCATATGCATTCACTGAATCAGCTTTAACTTGAAACTCTAAATAAAATCCAGGCTCTCCTTTGGCAATATTGGGATCTCTTCCATCAAGCTGTGTGCGAGCTTCTTGTAGTGCAGTACCAATTGCCCGTTCTAAAATTTGTGCGTGTTTAGCTCTATCTCTCTCTGGGTTTGGGGGAGTAGGTACTGGTATCCCTAAACTCGTATATTTTTCTGGTTTAACTTCTTCAGACCAATAAAAATGAGGGAGGTTACGATCTGTGTCGGGCATATTTAATCTGGTGACAATCGTTAAGAGTTAATTTCTTGCCTCTCTAAGATAGCTAAACATAACGTTTTCTCACAAATTTCTTTATTTTTTGACAATACAGCACTTTTTGCAGCTTCATCTGCTGCTCTAATTACTTCTGCTGGACTTAAACCTTTTGCAGCATCAATAATTTTCGTCCAATCACCGAAGTTCTTCTCGAATTTAATCAGCCGAGTCTCGATCAGTTGGCTAATTAACTCTTCGTTAGGTAGAGTGTATTCAATAACATCATCGAATCTACGAAACAAAGCTTTGTCAAGCAATTTAGGATGATTGGTAGCAGCAACAATAACGCTTTCACTGCGATCGTTATCTAATAAAAGTAAGAAAGAATTAAGGACGCGACGAATTTCGCCTACGTCATTCATATTATTTCTTTGCGTACCGATGGCATCAAACTCATCGAAGAAGTAAACCCCTCTGGTAATTGCCATCGCTTCAAAAATGAGCTTTAGTCTACCTGCTGTCTCTCCCATGTATTTACCAATTAAACTACTGTAGATAGCAGTAAACATAGGAAGATTTAACTCTCCAGCTAAGGCGGAGGCTGTCATGGTTTTTCCCGTTCCTGGTCCGCCTACCAGCAAAATTTTACGGCGAGGAGATAAATTGTAAGATTGAAGCCGACTCCTTTGATTCTGTTCCAATAAAACTCGTTTGATCTGTTCTTCTAGCTTTTCAGGAAGAATCATATCATTGAGCTTAGTATCGGGATATTCTACCGATAATAAGCTAGCTAATTCTCCCTTAGGTTGAACTATTGATACTATATTTTGTTTGCGCTCGGTTGAAGAGCGACGCATCTTAGCTTTATCGACTAGTTCTTTAATTTCTAGTGCCAGTTTATTATGTCCCAATCTTGCTTCATGCGCTGCCATCTGAAGAGCGACAGAGTTAAACTGCTGCTCCTCACCTGCTGCATAGCTTTTGAGCAATGCTATTATGTGGCGGGCAGTGGACATAGATTTAATTCCTTAAGAATATTTAGGATATACCTGAAGTAATAGTAAATAGTTACTATTTTATTTTACAGTTTCTGGTGTTACTAGATTCTGAAGTTTTTATCAAGTTGACTTATTAAAATTAAAGTACCCTAAACGAAAAATATTTATAAGTATCATTAAATCAGAACTCATTAGCCATTGCTAGCGACCGACACATTTCATTAATCGCATAAATCACTACTCTCCCTACGACTACTTAATAGCAAGAGATAAATCGTAGGAGCAAGAACCGTGAGCGATCGCAATAATTTCCATAATCCAGATAATTTTGATAGTGAATATTTAAAAAGGCTACAGCAGCAGTATCCAGAACTAGTATCAAAAGCAAAACAAATTAATCAGGATGGCAAAGAGACTAACCCTATTGCTGCTTATGGACATTGGAAAAAGTTAGGGAGTTGGTTTAAGGAATTACTTTCTGTTGATTCTACTAAATTACACGGCAAGGCTTATGTTACTGAAGAATTAGAGTCTCATTCTCGTATGGTGGCGGGGATGGTGACGATCGCTAATTTGATTAATGCAGGTACGGCATTTCCTTTATTGCTATTGACGATGGCAGATATGGGATTGTTAGGGTTATTTTTGGCAGCAGGTACAAATTTAGGTTTGATTAAGTTTGGCAATCAGGCGGGAGAAGTGGCAGCAGCTAACAAGCCAGGTAATCAATTTTGGTCGGAAACAGGGTTAATCGGTTTAATTTGCCTCAATTTACTGCAATCTGTAGTTTCGGGAGTGGGAACACAGTTACTTTTAGACCAAGCTAACATTAGTAAGCGTTTTGCAGATGATTTAGTTTACGTACAGACGATTGAGCCTTTGGAGGCAAAGGTAAAAGCAGCCCAGTTCGATCCCGATGAGATTGAATCGAAGAAAAAATGCCTTCAGTTAGAAGCTGAATTGGCTAGAGTACAACCAAATACCCCAAAAAGCAGTCGCTTATTTAATCAAGCTTATGGTAGCTATGAGGAATATCAATTACCCCTCGAACAACGTAGTTACTATAACTCTCCCCCTAGTCAATGGGCTTATTGTCCCAGAGCAAAGCACGAAGAACAACAGTTAGCTAGTAATTTAGCGACTGCTAAACAGGAGTTACAGGAGTTTAATTTTAAGATTGCCGATCGCGGTAGCTTGGCATATTTACAACAGCAAAAACCCGATATTTACCAGCAACATTTTAATGAGGAAGGGGAACTTAAATCGGGGATGGAAGCAACCACAGTAGCAGTAGAGATGTTTTGGGAAAAGCTAACTAATGGTGACTGGGCTTCTTTGGGTTTGAGTATGTATATCTTTGGTTTGTCGGTAATTACTTCGGCGATCGCTGTTATCTTGGTCGCTACACACTCCAAACGGGAAGACGTACAGATGTCTTGGAGTCCTGCGGTAGCCAGGGAAAAAGAGCGTTTCTTGCAGGAACAAAGAGATAGATTATTAGGCGATCGCGATTCAGGAAGCAAGTAATGAACAAGGTTTACATTCACCCTAAATACAGTCTTGAAGAATTGATGGAATTACGAAAACAAGAGCTATTTGATGACCCCAATTTTCGGTCAAGAGCAAAAGCAGTTTACCAGGAAGAGTTACAGCCTAAATCGGAAAATTATGGTGAGTTAAGTCAAGCAGAAGCATTAATCTTTTTGGATTTACTAGCAATAAAAGCCCAACAACAGGGTGGAATAGAGGATGTCGAACTATCTGCAAGATTGCAGGCTGCTTATGATCGCGATCAAACTGCCGAAGTAGAGATTCCAGAAATTGAGCATCAAGGAGAGTTAGAAATTTTCCTCAATTTAGTAGAAGAGAAAGTCAGTCAGAGTTGCACTTTAAGAGACGAAAGATGGAAAAAAAAAGCTAGAGAAGTTTACATCAGCGAGCGCGACAAGGAAATTACTCAACGGCTTTGCTTGATTGATGAAGCAATTAATGACTTTAATCGGAGCTGCGATCGCTTGCAAAAGTTAATTAATGAATCTGATTTTCAGAAAGATTTAGTTCAGGATGTACAACAGGCGATCGCCGATCTGATTCGCGGTAGTCACTATTTATTGTCTCTGGCGGAACAATATCTTTATCCTCGGCGTAATTGGCTACAGCGTAAGCTATTTAAGCAGGTAGAGTTCCTTAATTTTCCCAAATTTCGACGGGAAGAGAGAATTAAAACTATTCGCTACATCATTGACTATCTGGAGCGATCGCTCTCTCAAGCCGAACAACTTAATCCCATACAGCAACGACGTTTACAGCAATATCTGAAAACTTTGCTCGTTGAGATGTGTCATTTAGTGGAATGGTTGAAAGAGAAAGTTAGTCGGGAGACAAGGTAGATAAGGGAGATTAGGAGAAATGAAATTTACTGAATGTTTAAAGTCTTTGCAGGAGTTAAGAGAGCCTGAATTATTGACGGAAAAGCAGTTTTGGCGAGCGTACAAGTCTGGACGCAGGAATTTTAATCGAACTCATTTGCTAAATGTCAATTTGGCAGAGGTAGATTTACGATTAATAAGTCTCAAGAATGCCGAATTGCGTCAGTGTCATTTACCCTCGCAGTCGAACTTAACTCAGGCGGATCTAACTCAAGTTAATCTCAGTGGTATGGATTTGAGCGATCGTGATTTGAGTGGTGTAATTTTGACTCGGGCAAATTTAAGTAGCTGTAATTTAGCTGGTGCGATTTTAGAGCGGGCTAATTTTAGTAGAGCTAATTTAACCAACGCTAATCTAGAAAGAGCTTTGCTATCAACGGCGAATCTTACTCGCGCTAAGTTAAAAGGAGCAAACCTATATCAAGCGAATTTACTAGGGGCGCAATTGTGCAGGGCAAATTTATCTGGAGCAAATCTTAGCGAAGCGGGGATGGAATCTGCAAACCTCTGTCGTGCTAATCTGCAACAGGCTAACTTAACTTCAGCTAACTTGTTTGATGCAAATCTCAGTCGAGCGGATGTCAGTTGGGCAAATCTCACCGCAGCAGATTTGTATGGTACTAATTTACACAAAGCCACTAGTAAGGGAGTAGTCTTGTCGGGAGCGCGATTGCCTTGGGGAATGGTGCATCAATGGACGGAAAATGTAGACAGGAAAAAGATTTCTTCTTTGTTTCCCAATTTATAATCAACAATAGGCTCAAAGATTTTTATAAATTTCTCGACGATGACCGACTCGCACCACCAAAACTAACAAGATCTCATCTTCTATTGAATAAAGCACTCGATAATTAACGACTCAGATTCTATAGTAATCCCGTTTATGTACTTTAAGTTTGGTACAACCATCGGGAAGATGATTATTGCTTAGGTCTTGAATGGCAGATTTAATTCGCTTGATATCTTGAACTTGAATAGATTTAAAATCTTTTTTAACCCTGCGATCTAGTCTAATTTTATAAAGGCTCAACTTAATCCTCTAAATCGCTGAAGAACTCGTCAAAACCAACTGTTTCTTGTTGGGGATCGTTCATTCGAGATTCAGCAACGTCTAAATCTTCTCGATCTTCTACCTTCTGTAACAGTTGTTGAAATAGCTCGTAATCTTGAGCTGAAATCAGATAAACATATTCATTGCCAGATCGCCTGATAGCAATATGTTCCGAACCATAGGCTACCCGATTAAGAGTATCGGCAAAATTCTTTCTAGCTTCTGCTGAAGATAGGAACTTCATAGCCTTGTGATTTGTACATTGTGTAGATATTGTAAGACGTATTACACAATAAGCTCATTTACGTATTTTTTCTTAAAATCATCAGTTGGAAAGTCTTTCAGCTCTAGAATTTTTTTAATCGGTTTTGCATAAACATCGGCTGCAACTGCGAATAGTAACTGTCAAGTGCAATTATTGTTTTAACCAATGAGTCAAAATAACTCCTTAGATAGCTTGCTCCAGCAAGGTCATCATCAACTCGAACGGGGTCAATATGAGGCGGGGTTAGAAGTATTTCGGCAAGCAGATGGTTTGTTTCCCAGTAATCCGCAAGTCAAGAACGGCTTGGGATTAGCTTATTATCGGTTGGAACAATATCAAGAGTGTATTGACTGTTTGAATTTAGCTTTGCAGTTACAGACTAATTATCCTCAGGTATTGGCAAGGCGAGGGATGGCATACAAAACCTTAGAACAAAGCGATCAGGCTAATGCTGACTTCGAAGCAGTATTGCAAATAGAACCTCAAACCTATAAAGATTGGAGAGCGAGAGGAATAGCTTTTGATGAGTTAAAGCAGTCTGAGTCAGCTTTGGAATGTTACGACAGGGCTTTAGAGGTTGAGCCAAGCGACCATCGATCTTGGCAAAACAAAGGGCTTACTTTAAAAGATTTACAGCGTTGGGATGAAGCCTTGGAATGTTTTAATAAAGCTTTAGAGATTTTTCCTGACAAATTTTTTAGCATCAGAAGTCGCGGTGATGCTTTATTTTTTTTACAGCGATATCAAGAAGCATTAGAGAGTTACAATCGAGGGTTAGAACTTAAACCAAAAGACTCTATTAGTTTAACTTGGCGGGGAGTTAGTTTATTTAACTTAGGAAGACTTGAAGAAGCTACTACTAGTTATGAACGAGCATTAGAGATAAAACCAGACGATTTTATTACTTGGTATTTTAAGGGGCATGCTCTAGATAAACTACAACAATATGAAATAGCCCTATCTTATTATGAAAAAGCCATAGAAATTAATCCAGATTGGCAACCAGCAAAAGATTCAAAAGAAAAAATATTGCACAAACTTAAAAATCAAAGAAACCAAACTTATTTTGATTTTTTCATGACAGTTTTGAGAAACATTGAAGATGGAGTTAATACTGAGCAAATTTATTCTTTTTTAGAAGAAAACATAAACCTATTAGATACAAATCTAATAAGCGTAATGCAAATTGCCACAAACAATTTTTTTACCAATATAGAAACTGAATTAGATCAAAAGCTAGACTTGGCAAATTTAATTGGAAATTTTTGTGTTCTTATCCAAGAATTCCCTCTAGGAAACCGATCTTGCAACCAGGAAATTACTATTGCTGGATACAAAATTCTACTGACTATCTTTACTGAAGAGTATTCCCCTGATGATTGGGCAGCGGCGCAAAATAATTTGGGTTTTGCTTATCTTAAGAGAATAGCAGGGAATAGAAAAGATAATCTTGAACTGGCTATTGATGCTTATATTGCTGCATTAAAGGTCTATACGGAAGAAGATTCACCTCAGCTTTGGGCAGCAGCGCAAAAAAATCTGGGTCATGTCTACTTTGAGAGGATTGCAGGAGAAAGAAGAGATAACCTCGAATCTGTCATCATTGCTTACACTGCTGCTTTGCGAGTTATAACTGAAACCGATTCATCGCATGATTGGGCGATGATTCAACTTTTTCTAGGGAAAGCTTACTTTGAAAGAGTTGAAGGCAATCAAAGCGACAATATTGAACTTGCAATGGTAGCTTTTTCTAATGCATTAAAAGTCTTCACGGAAGAAGATTCACCTCAACTTTGGGCAACGGCTCAGTATAATCTGGGTCATGCCTACTTTGAGAGGATTGCAGGAGAAAGAAGAGATAACCTCGAATCTAGCATCCTTGCTTATACTGCTGCTTTGCGAGTAATAACTGAGACCGATTCATCCTATGATTGGGCGACGATCCAATTGTTTCTAGGGCAAGCTTACTTTAAAAGAGTTGAAGGCAATCAAAACGATAATATTGAACTTGCAACGGTAGCTTTTACTAATGCATTAAAAGTCTATACGGAAGAAGATTTCCCTGAACTTTGGGCAATGTGTCAATTCGATTTAGGTAATGTCTACGGTGATAAACAAACAGGTGATACAAAAGAAAATCAGGAATCGGCAATTAAAGCTTATACGAATGCTCTCAGAGTATTTACAAAAGATAGTTCACCTAAGTTATTGACAAAAACTCAAAATAATCTAGGTCTTATTTACTCGGATAGAATAGCTGGAAATAGAAGAGAGAATTTGGAATTAGCTATTGCTATGCACATCACCTCATTAGGTGTAATAAAAGAAGCAGATTTTCCCAGAGATTGGGCATCGACACAAATTAACTTAGGTAATGCCTACAGGGATCGTATTGCAGGGGATAGAAAGGATAATCTTGAGTTAGCAATAAAATATTCCAAAGCTGCATTACGAGTATTTACAGAGTATAATTTCCCCCGAGATTGGGCGCATATACAAGCGAATTTAGGAACTGTATACTTTAGCAGAATTGCAGGAGATAGAAAGGAGAATCTTGAATTAGCAATAAAATATTCCAAAGCTGCATTACGAGTATTTACAGAGTATAATTTCCCCCGAGATTGGGCGAGAACACAAAATAATTTAGGAGTTACATACTTTAGCAGAATTGCAGGAGATAGAAAGGAGAATCTTGAATTAGCAATAAAATATACTAAAGCTGCCTTGCGAGTCTGTACCGAAGCAGATTTTCCCAGAGATTGGGCATCAACGCAACTTAACTTAGGTAATGTTTATAATCATCGTATTGCAGGAGACGAGAGGGAAAATATTGAATTAGCAATAGCATCTCTCAGATCTGTATTGAGAGTATTTACAGAGTATAATTTTCCCCGAGATTGGGCGAGAACACAAAATAATTTAGGAGTTACATACCTTAGCAGAATTGCAGGAGATAGAAAGGAGAATCTTGAATTAGCAATAAAATATACTAAAGCTGCCTTGCGAGTCTGTACCGAAGCAGATTTTTCCAGAGATTGGGCAGCAACGCAACTTAACTTAGGTACTGCCTACAGGGATCGTATCGCAGGAGACAGAAAGGATAATCTCAAAAGTGCCATAGCTGCTTATTATAATGCTTTAACAATTCGTACTCCCGAAGCAGAGCCGATTGAATGTCTGAATACTGCTCGTAATTTAGGAAATCTCCATTTCAATGAAAGTAACTGGCAATCAGCTATAAATGTTTATTCTCTGGCAATCGAAGCAGTGGAACAAAGTCGAGAATGGGCAGCCAACGACCAGAATAAACAAGAAATTATCTCCAATGCCATAGCAGTTTATCAAAACATTGTTCAAGCCTGTATTAATCTCGGACAAATAGATAAAGCCATTGAATACGTAGAAAGAGGTAAAGCTCGTAACTTAGTTGACTTGTTAGCTACACGCGATCTTTATCCTAAAGGCAATATTCCTCAAGAAGTAATTGATCGACTGGATACTTTAAGACAAGCAGCTATTGTCGAAGAAAGACGTTTAAATCAACAGAGAGATAGAAGAGATAGTTTTGGTGCTTTCTCTATGGGAGATAATCGAGGTTTAAGCGGTACTGTTGGCAATGATAAAGCACTAAATCGCGATCGCCTTAACCAAATACGTCGGGAATTAGATAATTTAGTCAAAGAACATATTCAACCAGTCGATCCTAGTTTTCAGCTAACACAAAAAGTTGAACCGATTAGCTTTGAGAAGATTAAAAAAGCATTGCCGACAGAGCAAACAGCATTGATTGAATGGTTTATTGGTAATGGTACACTCTTCGCTTTTATTGTCACTCCTGAGAAAGAAACACCCTTTCATCTTGATTACGCTGAAGAACAATTCCAAACTTTGATCGATGTAGTTAATCAATATTACGATTCATACAGAAAAAGAGATGGAGAATGGCATAGTTCTTTACCCAGTCTGCTGACTCAACTTGCTCAAAATCTGCAATTAGAAACTATTATCGAGCGAATTAAGCAATTAGTTCCAGATTGCGATCGCCTGATTATCGTTCCCCATCGTTGGCTGCATCTACTACCGATTCATGCTTTACCTTTAGCTGATGGTCGATGTATATTGGATTTATTTCCTAACGGTGTTAGCTATGCCCCTAGCGTTCAGTTATTGGAATTAACCCAGAAGCAAGTACGGATAGACAAGGAAGAGAAAAAGTTTTTTGCCGTACAAAATCCTACTGAGGATTTAGAGTTTACCAATATTGAAGTTCAATCGATACGGACTCAATTTCAACCTAATGATGATGTTCTTGTCGAGCAACTGGCAACTAAACCCGCACTAACTAGAGAAAGAGTAGGACAGGCTAATCTCACTCACTTTTCTTGTCACGGCTACTTTAACTTTGAAAATCCCGAACTCTCGGCTTTGTTGATGGCAGGAAGTAAGGTGGCAAAAGATTATGAATCAGTAGAGGAACAATTAAGGGATTGGTTTTTGCCTTCTAGAGAAGGAGAATGTATCGACCTCAGAAAATGTTTGACCCTGGGTGAAATCTTCGGTTTGGATTTGCGTAACTGCTGTTTAGTTACTCTCTCTGCTTGCGAGACTGGCATTACTGACTTCAGAAGCCTCAGCGATGAGTATATTGGTTTGCCCAGTGGTTTCTTGTATGCAGGTATCCCTAGCGTAGTTAGTAGTCTTTGGACGGTAAGCGATTTATCGACTACTTTCTTGATGATTAAGTTCTACCAGAATTTACAAGAGATTGATTCTGTACCTATTGCCCTCAATCAAGCTCAACTCTGGTTGCGTAACCTTACCAAAAAAGAGTTTAGGGAATGGAGTAAAGATCTACCTCTGACTGGAAACCAAAGATATGAAATCGATGGACGTTTTAGGGAAAATGATTATCCTTTTGCTTCGCCCTATCATTGGGGTGCTTTCTGTGCTGTCGGAAGTTAATCAATTTCCTGGCATAAATATGCCTTTAGTTAACGACAAAACAAAGGAGAGTTTTGGCTATTGCAGTAAATAAAAACACCAAAATTAACTATTATTGCTATTAAGATTAAATCCAGATTTAGATTCTTGGGATGCCCATATCATGATACTTAAGTAATCTCGATCGCTTTTTGTCATTATCTCAGGAGCAAGTAGCTATGTCCCTCCACGAAGCTTTTATTTCCGTTATCAACGAACAACCAGAACTTTTTTCCCCAGAAGATCGTCAAGACTTAATCGAACAATCTGCAACTTGGTCTGACGATAAAGAACAACTGGGAAATCAAATCTATGAATGGGCTGAAGCCAGAGACAATATTTACGATGCAGCTTTAGATCGTTTGTCTAGTAAAGATAATGATAAAAGCCTTCCTGCTGGGGTTCGCCTACCAGGACAAGGCACGAAAGCCCCAGAAATCAAACCAGAAGACTATAGACCAATGTTGCTTAATGCCATTCATCGTAATTTGGCAAGCAAACCCCAAGCTACAACCTCAAGTAACTAATGACCGATCGTCATACTTCCAGAGACATTTTAGTTAATCCCAAACTAACCTTAATCGCTTTTCATCTTTGCAAGGAACTAACTCAAGAAAAAGCAGTCGATGGGGAGTTAATTTGGTCGAATCTAGCGGGGGTGGGTTCGCACTTGGGCATTCCCAAATTGCAACAACTCCCGCAATTAATTGAACAAGGTCAAGCACTAAATAGTGATCGCCCTACCGAAAATAGAGAAAGCGATCGCTCTTTATTTGCCCAACAGGAAAAAATAGAACCGCTTTTACTTAATGAAATTCTCTCATTTAACCATCCCGCTACAGAAAGTCTGCCAGCAATAGAAGGGGGGATTTATCCAATTAGGATACACGATACCTATGCAGTAGATCTAACTATCAATTATTCTAGCGATCGCTTTCCCATCAATCTTCTATCTACAGCCAATGCTGAAGGTAGTTTGTTACCCAGTCAGATAAACGCCTCTATCGGACAGACTTTAATCCTTTTCGATCGCCGACTACATTCAATAGAAGATTACGCAACCATAGCTACCGCTAGCGTTAAAGCTATCTCTAAAACCGATAATGATACTATTGTTCCCAACCTTGTTGGCAAGGGAAAACTATTAGGAGGAGAAATCTATCAATTTGCAGGCGATCGTCTCAATCCTACTCAAAGAAAGCATATTCTAGTCTGGTCGCTCGCAAGTAACGAAACACTGGAATTAGAAGCAGAGGGAAACTATTATAATCCTCTAATAAATTTACTGTGCAGCTATCACAAAATCGAGTTTGCTTATTATCAAGCACGTCAAGCATACAAACAAGCCCGTCGGCTATATGGCGAAATCGAACCAATAATTAATAGCTTCAGCCAGCTAAAAACCAAACAAAACCAGTGGCTAACCGCCGAACTAACTCAACTTAAAGACAAAACAAGCGATCGCCGACTAAAACAAATTATAACCACCCTATTAAGTTCTCCTGAAGCCGAATTAAGCAGTCGCATTAAGGAACATCTCCAAGAGTTTCATAATAAGAAGCTAGAAAATAAACTTATTGAGTCGCAACAACAGAAACTAGAACAACTAGAGCAATGGTTAGTTAAAGTACCCCAAACCTCTGTAGATTACGCTCGTTGTCTGTGAGACATAGAATCTCACCTTACTACTATTGAAGTCAATACGCTTAATTACGAACGGGAATTGCATCGCCTCCAGCAACTCGGATCGCCAACGGACGATCTTGGTTTTCTCGCCAATTTTCTAAATAACGATTCTTGGCAATATCAAAAACAAATTGAATACGACTTAAAATATCTCAATTCAGGTAAGACTCTATTCGATCGCACTATCGAATCAATTCGCGGTTTATTGTCTATCGATGCCCAAAAGCAACAAATTATCGAAGACTTAGCCGAAGGAGAACGCGATCGCCGTATTGAGTTTTTACTTACCGTAGTCGGTTCTGGTTTAGCCGTCAGTGCCTTAACTTCAGCCATTATGCCCGAACTAGTTCAGCCATTATTTAAATCTCACAACGAACAATACCAGCAGACTTGGTATGGCAATCCAGCTAACCTGTTAACTATAAATGTTTTTTTGCATAGCGTGATCGGTATTGTAACTGCAATTTTCGTAGCAGTCGTTTTTCGTCGGGCAATTGAAAGTTTTTGGGCGTTTTTCGGCGATCGCATTCGCAAGCGATAGTAAAAGATAAGTGGAAAAGGGAAGTTTAAAAAGCGATCGCTATCTTGATTTTAATTGATGTATTCTGCTAAGGCGATCGCATTAGTCATCGAACAAAAACAAGACTTCTTTAACAATTTACTAACCTGGCAAACATCGATTTTGAAAGTTTTTCTTAACCTGGCAAAATACAAACGCTCTACATCATAGAATTTTGCTATGTAGCCACTTTTGAACTTTTTCCGCTACCAATTTCGCATAAAGTCTTCACAGCATAACGATAAATCGATGTCGGGCGATCGGTAAAATGCAAATGAATCAAAACAAGTCTTTAGATAGCTTACTCGAACAAGGTCATCATCAACTCGAACGGGGTCAATATGAGGCGGGGTTAGAAGTATTTCGGCAAGCAGATAATTTATTTCTCAATAATCCAGAAGTTAAGTATGGCTTGGGATTAGCTTATTATCGGTTGGAACAGTATCAAAAGTGTATTGACAGTTTGAATTTAGCTTTCCAGTTGCAGCCAATTTATCCTCTGGCATTGGTAAGGCGAGGAATAGCATACAAAGCCTTAGAACAAAATGAACATGCAAATACAGATTTTGAAAAAGTATTAGAAATAGAACCTAAAACTCATGAAGATTGGCGTGCTAGAGGAATTGCTTTTGATGAGTTGAAGCAGTCTGAGTCGGCTTTAGAATGTCACGGCAGGGCTTTAGAGGTTGAGCCAAGCGACCATCGATCTTGGCAAAACAAAGGGCTTACTTTAAAAGATTTACAGCGTTGGGATAAAGCCTTGGAATGTTTTGATAAAGCTTTAGAGATTTTTCCTGACAAATTTTTTAGCATCAGAAGTCGCGGTGATGCTTTATTTTTCTTACAAAGATATCAAGAAGCGTTAGATAGTTATAACCAAGCTTTGGAACTTAAGCCACAAGATTTTTTTAGCTTGACTTGGAGAGGATTGTGTTTGGCTAGTTTGGGCAAATCACAAGAAGCTATTGCTAGTTATGATGCAGCACTGGAAATAAAACCCGATAATTTTGTTGCTTGGTATTTTAAAGGTAATGCGTTAGTAAAACTGCAACGATATGAGTCAGCATTATCTTGCTATGACAAAGCTTTAGAAATTAATCCAGAGTTTAAATCAGCATTGCAAGCAAAAGACCAATTATTGTTAGAGGTGGATAATTCCAGACATAGAGCCTATTTACAGCTAATTCGAGAACTGTTGCAATGTCATAATGGCGAAGAAAATCAAATACTTAACGCCAACCGAGAGCTAATCGATGCTGATTTAATTGTAATAATGAAGCAAGTAGCAGGAGAATTTGATCGGCAAGGACATAACAAGGGAAAATGGTTGCGGAGTTTAGCCCAAAACATGGCTGATTACCTCAATAACTCTCGACCCGATGCCCATTTTAATTTACTTCTTGAAATACTGCATACTTTTGGCACTGGTGGTGATAGAGAAGAAATATATACTTTGCTCAAACAAAATCTACCGCTAGTTGACATAAATTTAGCTTCTGCTTTGCAGTCTTGGTTTTACAATGAGTTACTTAAACTTGACTTAGAATCACAATTTGCTTTAGCTTCTGCTATTGGTATTTTTAGTTCTTTTGTTCGAGAATTTTCATGGGGCAAACGAGCCATTAATATAGAGATAGCTATTACAGGACATAAGCTTATCTCAACTATTTTCACTGAAGCAGATTATCCAGTAGATTGGGCAAGAAATAAAAGCAACTTAGGAAATGCTTATGGAGAACGTATTGAAGGAGATAGAAAAGAGAATTTAGAACAAGCCATCGCTGCCTTTTCTGCTGCCTTGCGAGTTTATACTGAAAACAAATTTCCCAAAGAATGGGCAATAACTCAAAATAATTTAGGTATTGCTTACTGTGATCGCATTGAAGGAGATAGAAGGGGCAATTTAGAACAAGCTATTGCTGCTTATGAAGCTAATTTACAAGTTTGTACCGAAAACAATTTCCCCGAAGAATGGGCAACGACTCAAAGTAATTTAGGAAATGTTTACCATAAGCGTATTGCAGGGGATAGAAGCAAGAATTTGGAACAGGCTATAGCTCACCATAAAGCCACTTTGCGAATTTACACCGAGAAAGATTTTCCTCAACAATGGGCTGGGACTCAAAATAATATAGGAAATGTTTTCCGTGAGCGTATTGCAGGGGCTAGAAAAGAGAATTTAGAACAAGCCATAGCTTACTATAAAGCCGCTTTGCGAGTTTGTAATGAGACAGATTTTTCTCAACAATGGGTAACGACTCAAGGTAATTTGGGTGTTGCTTATCATCATCGCATTGTAGGGGACAAAAAAAATAACATAGAACAAGCTATAGATTACTATGAAGCCACTTTGCGAGTTTGCAATGAGACAGATTTTCCTCAACAATGGATAACGACTCAAGGTAATTTGGGTACTGCCTATCATGACCGCATTGTAGGGAAAAAAGAGGATAACATAGAACAAGCTATAGATTACTATGAAGCCATTCTGCGAGTTTGTAATGAGACAGATTTTCCTCAACAATGGGCAGCGACTCAAAATAACTTGGGTATTTCTTACCGCGATCGTATCGCAGGGCAGATAAGAGACAATTTTGAGTTTGCAATTGTGTGCTTTCAAAATGCTCTATCAATTTTTACTCCTCAAGCAGATCCCCTTGAATGTCTAAATACTGCTAGAAATCTTGGGAATTTAGCCTTAGATCAAAAACAATGGAAATTAGCAATTAATGCTTATGCTACTGCTATCGAAGCGGTGGAAATTAGTCGTTATTCGGCAAGTAGCGAGGCGCGGAAGCAGGAGATCTTGTCTGATGCGATTTCGGTATATGTCAATATGGCGCGGGCTTGTATTCAGGATGGGCAGTATGTCAGGGCGATTGAGTATTTGGAAAGGAGTAAAACCCGCAATCTAGTGGATCTTCTGACTGAGAGGCAAATGTACCCCAAAGGTGAGTTTCCCCAACAGATTATTGATAGTTTGGATGCTTTACGGCGCAATCTTATCGCTGCGGAACGTCGTTTGCAGCAACAGAAAACGGAGGAATGTTTTAACCGCTTGACTTCTCTGCGTCAGTCGATGGAATATTTGCTTCGCAACCATATCCAACCAGTCGATCCTAGTTTTCAACTGTCCCAAAGAGTCGAATTGATAAGTTTTGGTCAAATTCAGGCTGCTTTGCCCACTCCCCAAACGGCACTAATTGAATGGTGCGTTAGTAAGGATACTTTCACGACTTTTATCGTCACTAAAAATCGAACTCAACCTTTGGTGATTACCAAGAATTTTGAAGAAGTACAAACCCTGACTGAGATTAAGGACAAGTATCTCAGCAAATATCGCGAATACAAGGAGAAGTGGCAAGAAAGATTGATTTTGTTTCTCTATCAACTCGCCCGAACTTTAGAGTGGGATGAGGTAATTGAGTCTCTCAAACAAGTTCTACCCGACTGCAATAGGATAATTCTCGTTCCCCATCGCTGGCTACACATCATTCCCATCCACGCTTTACCTCTCAAGGATGGTCGATGTCTGTTGGATCTGTTTCCTCAAGGAGTAAGTTATGCACCCAGCGTTCAACTGTTGGAATTAACTCAGCAAGAGGTATGGGGAAATACAGGGGACAAGGAAGACAGGAAGGACAAAGAAGAGAAAAACTTTTTTGCCGTCCAAAATCCCACCGAAGATCCAGATTTACCCTATACCAGTGTTGAAGTTGCTGCTATTAGAAAGCAGTTCCAACCCCAGGATGATGTATTAGTTGGGAAAGAAGGACATAGACAAGCATTAACTACTGAAAGACTTGGTAAGGCTAACTATACTCATTTTTCTTGTCATGGTACGTTTAATTTTGAGAAGCCAGAACGTTCGGCGTTGTTATTGGCTGACAGTGTGGTGGAGATGGAAGCGGAGGGAGACAAGGAAGACAAGGGAGATAAAACCAGGTATTTGCCCAGCAGAGATGGTAGCTATATCGATCTGGAAAAGTGCCTGACTTTGGGTGAAATATTCGGTTTGGATCTACGTAGCTGTCGCTTAGTGACTCTCTCGGCTTGCGAAACAGGCTTGACAGATATCAAAAATCTCAGCGACGAGTATATTGGTTTGCCCAGTGGCTTTCTGTATGCGGGTAGTCCTAGCGTAGTAAGTAGCCTGTGGGCAGTAAGCGATTTATCAACTACTTTCTTGATGATTAAGTTCTATCAGAATTTGCGAGAAATGGATTCTGTAGCAATCGCTCTTAATCAAGCTCAACTCTGGCTGCGAAATGTCACTAAAGAAGAATTGGTGCAATGGAAGACTTCTTTGGATATTCCTGGCGCACAGAAGTTTAGGATCGATTCTGCTTTGAGAAGTATGCCAGATAATTCTTATCCTTTTGCTGCTCCTTCTCACTGGGCAGCTTTTTGTGCCATAGGAAGTTGAAAATTAATTGCGATCGCTAAAAACTCAACAGATATCACTTTTTGATATCATAATTAATGTAAATCTACTTCAAAGAAGATCGCATGAATCAATTAAAAATGGTACATGAATAATAAGCAGCGTCTGACGTTGAAAGCAATATTCGATGCACCAGTTCGTTCTGATATTAAATGGACGAGTATTGTAAGTCTATTTAAAGCTCTTGGTGCAGAAGTATCTCAAGGTAGAGGTTCGAGAGTTCGAGTATCTTTAAATGGTGTAAAAGCCGTATTCCATGAGCCTCATCCAGAGAGAATAACAGATAAAGGAGCAGTCAGATCCGTTAGAGAATTTTTAGAAAATGCTGATATTCAACCCGAAAATTATTAATTGAAAGATCGATTATGAAGTACAAAGGATACACAGCGCACGTTGAAGTTGACGAAACAGCAGGAATTTTATTTGGTAAGGTACTAGATATTAAAGATGTCATTACATTTAAAGGCAATACAGTTGCTGAATTAGAAATAGAGTTTCACAACTCGGTTGATGACTACCTAGAATGGTGTGCTGAACTAGGAGAAGAACCCGATAAACCCTTTTCGGGCAAACTACCGTTTAGAACTACTCCCGAAAACCACCGTCAGATTTATTTAGCTGCCAAAAAAGCCAATAAAAGCATCAATGCTTGGATGGATGATGTTTTGAGTGCAGAAGCAAAGCAGTCTCTTACAGAAGCATCTTCTTGAGAAAACTGAAAATTTAAAACTACTTTGAAAATTTCAAGCATATAGCTTTTCGCGATCGCTAATTAGCTTCATTGCCGATCGCTTCTTGTATTTGTGACCATAATCCAAATTCTGCCTCTTTTCTTTTATTCTTCTCTAAACCCAATACGGAGGATACTACGGGACGCACTAAAGGATTATCCCTCGAATACCAGCCCAACTTAAAGCAAGTCAGTCCAAACCAGCTTAATAGTAAAATCGCAACGACATTTTTAATTAGTTTCACAATAGCCTCTCCCAGAAAAAAGTTCTTCTAAGAGAGATTCGTTATATAGGAGAGTATTTATGCAAAACAAGTTATTTTTTCGTAGTGCGATCCTTAAGGCTACGCGAAGCGTAATCGCTCTCAACAAGAGAAAAACTAAAATTGAGCTAAACCTTGGCAAGTAAAAGCAGCCCAATAGAAAGGATGGGAAAGAGGTTGAGATCGCCTTTCATCCAAAACTATTCTTATTAAATTCCAAACATCCACCTGAAAAATATATTCATCTTTAAATTTTTGATAATAAGGTGTGTTTTCCGCCTGTTGCCGTTTTTTATTAGCAGAATTTCTGTTTTTTCTGGCTTTTTCCAAATCGCGTTTACCCAAGTTACGCAGCCTTAATTGTGCTTGTTGTAGAGCGTGGGAACAACTCAAACCTTGTTTTCTGCCCTGATGGTAAAAGAAAGATAGTAAAGCGGTGCTGGAGTCATCCACTACCCAAAGGGAACTAATCACGCTTCTTGCCCCAGAACACAAAAAACCTGCTGCCAGAGTAAGCAGATCGTCAGTAGGTTTGGGAATGCCAAACCCAGTCTCACAACAGCTTAAGAATACTTCATTTAACTCCTTGGTACGCCATTTGTGAGTTAAGAGTTCCCTAAGTTCGAGTTTGCTGTTTTCCAAGCTTAACTCCGACTTGAGCGGATCTTCTATGTTAAATTTAGCGTGGTGACTGGAAAGAACGCCTCGAACTTTTTCCTCGTGTAGCAAGCGATGATAGTTGTCTTTATTGGCTTTTGCTTCTTGTAGCCGACGGTGAGAGGGAATATCATATAGCCAAGCAATTAATTCTTCTTCAGTTTTAGAACAGGGTAAACCCGACTGAGAATGAACCACCGTACCGTAGGTATGAGGAGGATTACTTGGTTTTCTTTCCTGGCAAAAAGCTAAAACCTGACAGCTAGGAACAATGCGGAGAGCCAAGCGATCGCCGAAGTAGTCACCACTAGCTAAAGGCAAAGCTGAAAAGGGAATCAGGTGTAGCAGTTGATGGGGAACGATAATTAATTCGGTTAAATCCTCAAGGCGATCGCTAACTAGTCGATCTAAGTCCAGTTTGTTAGCTAGCTGCTGTAGAGTTGTCTCCATGCTGGCAACCCAAAGTTTTTTATCACTCTCTTCCTCGTCTTGATAGGGTTCAAACCAGTGTTTAGTCAACCAGGTATTTAATTGATCCAGGCTGAGATTATCGCAAAGATGATAACTAATGCCCGACTGACGCAGAACAAAGATATAGGTATGGTTGAAGGCAGAATAAAAACTCAAGATCGCCGTTTGAGGAGAATCAATTAACCGTTGCAGGCGATCGTATTTTATTAGTTCTACTTCTTTTTGCCCTGCCAATAGTGGATCTGAGCTTCTAAGTTGCTGCCAAGTCTGTTGTTTCTCTGTTTCCCACTCTTCTAACTGTTGAAAAACCTCTGGAGGAATTTCGGGGCGTTTTCGATCTAGATCGACTATACTTCGCCAAGGATTATGAATCGAATCATCTTCAGGGTCTATTTTTTTTTCATATTTAGAACGCAGATTGTCAATGCGCTGTTGAATTTCATCGTATTGTTTCAAATATTTCTCGATTTCTGGTGGAAGATCGGTTTGCCCATAAAGCTCGTGACTGGCAATCAAATCGGTTAAGTATCGGCTGCGAGAACGTTCTATAGTTTCTAGTGCCTTAGCTAAATCTCCTTCTGTTCCCAAGGCGATACAAGCTTCTACCATGCGACTGTAAACGCTTAAAGCCTCTTGCATAATAGCCTGTCGGTGTTCGTCAGAATTAGTTCTATTGCGACTAACTTCTACTGCTGCAATTGCCAGTTCGTAACCCGCGATCGCCTTTTTCCATAATTGATTGTCATAAGCTAGATTACCCAGATTGCGAGCGATACGATTACATTCATCAGGAAAAGCTGTCGGTGATAAAACTGTCAATACTAGGTCAAAATTAGAGAGTGCCAGACATCGATTCTCTCTATTGTTTTCATTCTCACTTAATTCCCAGTAACCATATACCAAGTATTCGCAGGAAAGAGCAATTAAGTAAGGTTTTCCCTTAGCCTTCGCTACCTTTAAAGCTTCCTGATAGCAATTTAATGCGTAGTGTAAATTTTCAACTTTATTTCCAAAAGAAGATTTTTGAGTTAAATCACCTACGGCAATTTGAGTCTCCACCCATTGTGGCTCTTTGCTTGGTTCTGTAAACCCCAGAAAATTTTCCAAACAGTTTTTTACTAGTGCTAAATATCCTACTTTCTGTTCTGCTTCAACTACGTTCGCTAGCATTCCATAGGTAACGCCGAGATTAAATTGAGTCGAACACCACAACTGGCGATCGCTATCTTGTTCGCGTATTCTCAAAGCATTTTTATAGTGGGCGATCGCACTTTCAATATGTTGCTGGGATTTACCTCCATTAAAATGCCGAACAATATTACCGAGATAATTATGTACCGTTGCCCATTCTGCGGGAAAATTTGCCTTAGAAAAAACTGTCAATGCCTTATTAAAATAGACAATCGCTTGTTTTGTATTAGCTTGCGAATCTTCCAAATGATAGTAAACAACTAAGCCCAGAAGATAATGAATTTTTGCCCAACTTTCTGGATGAGTATTTTTAGCTTGTGCTGCTACTCGCGTCAAAATATTAACGAAACTTACATCAGCCAGAGTTTTATTCTCTTTGAGCAATCTTCTTTCTTCGCCAAACGAACATTGCACAAGGGCAGTGAATAACTGTTGGTAATCCATGTTCAAATTCCCAACCTATCCCATAACTGTTCTACTAGATCTAGAAGTTCTGCCGTTGTCATTGAAGGTTCAGATGAGCTTGATTCTATTTCGCTACTATTTTTAAATCCCGAACTAACATTACTCGCTACTAAAAATTCCAAAGCGCGATCGCAGCGATCGTATTTATCTTCTGCTTTACTGAACTGTTCGAGACGGTTAACAAACTCTTCTTCTCTTGTTCCTAATACTTGCTGTAGTGCTTTTACTACTGGATCGTCCTGCTGACTGAGTTCAGTCCAAGATTCAATTAAACAAATATCATCTAACATATTTTCTAAAGATTGAAGAGATGACAGTGAGACACTTCCAGACATTTCGGGGATTTCGGAACTTTTGACATAGCCCAACAGTTCAACAGTTTCAATCTTGGTAATATTAGCCGAATCTTTGACTGCTACTGGTAGCCGAACGGCAATATAGCCTCTACAGTTTGGTTCGGTAAATGAAGGTAATGTTATTGCAGAAGCATTTGGTTCTACAGGGCGACATTCCAATCTTCCGTAATGAGGAACGACTAGATCGCTAAGATCGAATACAGTTTGCTGCACTGCTTGCCAACTGTTTCCCTTCTCTAATTCACTTTCAATTTGAATTGCTTCTAAATATAAATGAACTGCATATACAGCAATAGTATTAGCAAAAACTTGTTTGGCTTTCTCAACTGAGGTTTGTTCGGAGGCAAAATGGAGAGCCTGCTGAGATACTTCTGGAGGCAAATGAACTTCTACTGACATAGGAGAGCTAATTTGTTTGTCTTGATCGGTTTCTATTTGTTCGGCTGTCAATTTAGGAGTTTTTAAAGATGCTTCTGGAGATTCGACAACTTTCTCAGACTCAAGCAAATCATCCAAAGTATTATCAGTGGATGATGATCGAACTTTTACCAAGCTTGTAGACGGACTTTGAAAATTCTTATGGATAGCATCTAAAAGTTCTTGTTTATAGTTTTCTGATTTTATTTTTGAAGTCTGCTTATTTCCTGGTAAATGATATCTTTCTCTTGCATCTTCTGACGACACCAAAAAATCCAGCATTGCATCGTAAATATTTTCTCTAACTGAAACCCATTCATATATTTTGTTGCCAAGTTTATCCAAGTCTTTAGACCAAGTTGAGGATTTTCCCAGCAAATCTTTTTTATCTTCTGGGGAAAATAATTCTGGTTGTTCGTTGATAATTGAAATAAAAGCTTCATACAGTGACATATCATTTCTCCTTTATATTGCTTATGCTTAACCTATAAATATTCGCCGTTATTAATGATGTTTTGTAATAAAGGAAGACAATTATTTCTCCAATGCTTGACTAGAGACTTTTCTGAAATTTTCCATTGTTCGGATAACACCTCTATACGAGTCGGCGTTTCATTAAGTAAGCGATTGATAGCTAAAGCTTGACAATTACATTGCGGATATTTTTTGGGACGGCATTTTTTCAGCTTATTTGAGCGATCTTGTCTTATATACTCAGATGCTTTCGGACTTAGATTGTATTTAAGTTCTTCTTCTATAACAATTTCTTGCAATAGCTTGTGGTAGTTACCACGTGCATAGTAACTATTCAAAGTACCTTCAGGAACTCCCCATTCTTCGGCTAAAACCTTTAAAGTATCACCTGGCGGATTGATAAACTTACGAGGAAATATCGCCTGGCAATTAGCTTGGGGATATCCTTCTGGATGCTCTCCTTTTAATCTACCTTCTGGATCTATTTCAAAATATTTGTGTATACGATTTATAAGATACTTATTTTGCCCAATATTATCTTTTTCAATCAGCTTTTCCCAAGGTGTTGGTTCGTTAAAATTAATAATATCGATTAGCGAGGTATCATTATAAAACTTTGCCGTATCTAAGGATTCAATTAGTTTTCCGGGAGCAAGTCAGTTTTGATAGAACAAAAAAACTATATATTTTAGATAGACAAGAGGTAGCATAAAGCCAAAATCAGCATTGACCAAATAGATGACCCCTGAAAAAGCACAAAAGTTAGAACAACACATAGAAGCCATTGC